>JAGOVS010000020.1 GCA_018060625.1 Bacteriovorax sp.
AATTCCCTCTGCTAACACGTCGTCAGAATCCACCGCTTTTTCAATGGCCGCAGGTGCTTGAGACGTTTCAGATTTTGCTCCGCCCTTTAATTCACCTTTAAGGGCCAGATGAATTTTTGCAATAATCTCGGTTGAACTAAAACGCGATTCAAGATCCATGTTCAACGTTTTAATCATCACACTCACGTGATCGTTACACTCTAAAAGAAGAGAGACGATTTCATCCGTAATCTGAACATGCCCTTCTTTAACTTTTAAAATGAGATTTTCCATCTCATGAGTGAACTCTGCAACATCACCAAAACCTACGGCCCGCGAGGTTCCTTTGAGATTGTGAGCAAGTCTGAAAATTTCATTCATTAAGTTAGCATTATTTTTATCGCTCTCTAGCGCTAGAAAAGCTTGCTCAGCATCATCTAAGAGCTGAATGGCCTCTGCTAAAAAATCTAACTTAACTTCTTTTTCAAATTCATTCATACATTAACCCTGTGACTTAATAAAGAATCGCTCGTATCTCTTGAAATCTATCGGTGTTCTTATAAAAAAGTTGATGTTAATTATTGATGATTTGAATTTTATTTTTAGCAAAATTCCTAGCTAAATAGCTTGAAAAATGTGCGTCATAATAACCGACGCTATTGTTCGGTATTTATTTTTTTGATTCTTCTTCAATATCAGATATAATAAGTCGACTTTTATCACTCCTTTTTTGGACAAAATATGATTCCTTTAAAAATTGACCCAACAATTGCTAAAGCAATTGAAACATTTTCTCTCCCAGACAATTTAGGCTTTGGTCAAGTGATGGCCCCTGTCATGGCAAGCTGTCTTTATGAAAATGGTAAATGGGGGGAGCTCGAGTTATTACCATATGGACCAATAAGTATGTACCCTAATGCAAAAGTCCTTCACTATGCTCAAGAAATATTTGAGGGAATGAAGGCCTATAGGGCCCATGGTCTTGGCCCCTTTATTTTCCGTCCGGAAGAAAATCACCTACGCTTTAATCGTTCAGCAGAACGCATGGCCATGCCCCATATACCACTCGATCTTTTCTTGAAAGCATCCATTGAACTTGTCGCTTATTGTGCGGATTTCGTCCCTAGACGAACAGGAGAATCACTTTACTTGCGTCCCTTTATGTTTGCGACAGAAGAAGCTTTAGGAATAAAACCTTCCGAAAAATTTCGTTTTATGGTTATTGCCTCGCCTTCAGGCTCTTATTTTAGTCCAGGTGGTCTCTCGGTACTTATCGAGCGTTTTGGCTCCCGCGCCTTTCCTGGCGGAACTGGATTTGCCAAAGCGGGGGGAAATTATGCGGCCAGCTTACACGCGGCCATAAAAGCTAAGTCACTAGGCTTCGTCCAAACTCTTTGGCTTGATGGAAGAGATAAAAAATATATTGAAGAAATGTCTGGAATGAATTTCTTTGCCGTCATTAACAATGAACTTCATACTCCAGAAATTAATGACTCAATCCTCGAGGGAATCACGCGAAAATCAATCATCACCCTTGCCCATGACGCTGGCATAAAAGTAATTGAGCGAAAAATGGATATCGATGAATTGATAAATGATATAAAATCACAAAAGTGCACTGAAGCTTTTGCCTGTGGCACGGCCGCGATTATCGCTCCAATCGACTATCTTGCCGATGAAACTGGAGAACGTTACCCCCTTCTTCACCATGAAGGAAAAATGGCCCTTCGCCTTCGGGAGCATCTTCTCTCTATTCAAGAAGGGAGAACACCAGACAAGTATAAATGGATCACGAGCATTGAATCCAAACGATTGGCCGCCAATTTATAGATTTGGGAGAAAAAATAAACAAAGTCCAGCAATCGTTGTTGGAATGAGTGCCCATAAAAATAGCCTTAAAGGATTTATTCCCACGGGTCCAAAACGATCACGTAATATACCAAATCCTGCGGGATTTGGGGCGTTCGCGATAACCGTTAAGCCACCGCCAGTGACAGCACCTGCGACCAAGGCGTATTTTGAAAGATCGGACAATTCAACGAGCGACCCCAGATAAGTAAGAGAGGCATTATCCGTAATACTTGTTAAGGCCGCAGCTCCTAAAAATAAAAGTCCCTCATTCATTTCAGAAAGAATGACTCTAAGCCACCACGCTTGCATAGATCCTAAAACGATAAGTCCACTAAGAAAAAGAGCAACCAAAAGCGCCTCTTTAAATTGAATTTTATCCTGATTGGCGTGAGTGGTTTTAACAAAACCTAGAAAGAGAAAAAATATGGCCATGAAAACTCTAGGATGGTGTGCTGAATAAACAACAGAAAAAAGAAAAAAGAGATGAACGCCAATGATCCATCCATTTGGGAGCAAATCCTGAGGGTGAGAAGTTGTCTTTTTAAGGGGAATACGAAGTTCCTTTTCAAAATATTTAGCATAAAGAAAAGTAGATATAACGATCGCAATCACCGCTTTATAACCAAAATGCTTAAGCATAAAAAGACTATCCCACGACCAAACTTTAGCGACCATCAACACAGGCGGGGCCGCAAAATGAGTCAATGTCCCACCAATAGAGACGTTTACAAAAAGCAAGGCCAGGGTTGCATATTTTAATCTTTGAGAAAGAGTCTCTCTATAAAAACTCTTCAATAGAATGAGGGCCGTCACTGTCATGGCCGCGGGCTCAGTTATAAATGAACCTAAAATAGGCCCAACTACAAGGGTGGCCATGTAAAAGGCCATTCGTTCTGGAACCTTAGGAATAAGTCGAGAGGACAAGTGAATGATCTTTTCTGCAAAATAGATAATAGGCCTCGTACTGGCCATGCACATAATAACAAACACAAACATTGGTTCATGAAAACTAAGAGAATCTAAGTAATCAATTGCTAAAGAAGGCTTTTCAATCATTGAGAAAAAAACAAGAAACACAGAGGCCCATAATGCAAAGACAATTTCAACTTCAGATAATAAATGAAATACATTATGAACAAAGGAATCTTTTCGAAAAGACCTCGCGATTCCTTCGATCCTGCTCACCATGAATGTATGGAAAATTGCTAAGAAAAATAAAAGAGTGGAAATAATCTCTAATGTTGTTGGTTTCATCATTGAATGCAGATTAACCATTTTTCCCAATTGAATTAACAGGGCAAGCCTCTAGTTGCTCAAGGCAAAGTTCGACTTCTTGTGCGCTAACTGGTTGCTTAGCTACATAGGCATTGCCATCTTCATCTTCTTTGAAAAAATCAGGAGCTCCTGTATAACAAACATTACAAGCTATGCAGCCTTCTCCATTATCATCATCAGGATCCGTACAAAACCAAGCTCCTGCTACATTTAATTTATGCTTCATACTTTTATTGGCCATAAAGTCCTCCGGAATTTAATTAGGTAAATCCTGGGTATTCTATCTAAAAAAAGTCGTTCTATGAAGTAAAAATCAGCTTAAATGATTGCAATACTCTTGCAGTTTTTTTAATATCCGACATAAGTTAAAACACAACAATTCACAGAGTAGGAATCTCAATGAAAATGTCATCACTCGAGCAGGCCCGTGCCTGGGCCACTAATCCTCTTATTGACCAACATTCAAGAAAAGAGATTCAAGATTTAATCGACAAAAATGATCTTTTAGAAATTGAGGAGCGTTTCCATAAAGACCTTGAATTTGGCACTGGTGGCATCCGCAGCATTTTAGGGCAAGGTATCAATCGTATTAATACCTATACCATCCGCAAGGCCACTCAGGCACTCTGCACTGAAGTTTTGGCCCAAAAAGTGGTGAACCCAAGCATTTGCATTTCCTATGACTCCCGTCGCCTCTCTTTTGAATTGGCCAAAACAGCTGCAGAAGTGATGGCCGGTAATGGTATAAAAGCATTTCTCTTCAAAAGACTCAACCCAGTGGCCATTCTCTCCTATTCTGTTCGCCATCATAAATCCCAAGCGGGAGTTATGATTACAGCTTCTCACAATCCTCCAGAGTATAATGGTTATAAAGTTTTTTGGTCTGATGGTGCCCAAGTGACTCCGCCCAATGATCAAAATATCATCAACCATTATTACGAGATCGTTGACATCAGTTCGATTCAATTTCTCCCTTTTGAAGAAGGCGAGCGCTCAGGCCTTATCCAATGGGTTGGATCAGAACTCGAGGACCTCTATCACAAAGATATTCTCTCCAAGGCGATAGATCGGGACCTTTGCGCTTTAAAAGGAAATGAATTAAAAATTGTCTACACCCCCATTCATGGTGCTGGACTTATCCCTTGTACACGGGCCCTAAGTGATTTGGGATTTAGTGATGTCCATGTCGTTGCAGAACAAGCTGCTCCAGATGGGAATTTTCCTACTGTTAAAAGTCCCAATCCCGAAAATCCATCGGCCCTAAAAATGGCCGTTGAGCTTTTGGAAAAACTTAAGGCCGATATCGTTATGGGCTCAGACCCCGATACCGACCGGCTTGGAGTGGCCATCAAAAGTCGTGGAGAAATAGTCTATTTAACGGGAAATCAAATTGGACTATTAAAATTGCATTACATTCTCACCCAGCTAAAAAAGCAGCATAAACTTTCTGCAAATAGCTATTTTGTTAAAAGTATTGTCACAACATCCTTACAAGATGTCATCGCAAAAAAATTTGGAGTCGAAGTCTACAACACTCTCACCGGGTTTAAATGGATTTGCGGAAAAATGAATCAAATTGAAAAATCAGACCCTTCAAAGCAATTTATTTTTGCCACAGAAGAATCCTTTGGCTACCTCTCTCATACTTTTGCAAGAGATAAAGACGGTGTGAGTTCCGTCTCCCTGATGGCCGAAGTGGCCTTATTTTACAAAACTCAAGGGATGGATCTTATTGATGCCCTCGACAAAATTTACGAAGAATTTGGTTTTTCACATGAATCTCTCCTCTCCTTAGATTATTTTGGAATTGAAGGGCAAGAAAAAATTTCAAGAATCATGGCCAACTTTAGAAATATGACGGATAACACGATCGCTGGAAATCCTATTCGTTGCCTCAAAGATTATAGTCTCGGAATTGAAGGACTTCCTAAAAGCAATGTTCTAGGTTTCTTTTTTACCAATGGTGACCAATTTTATCTCCGTCCATCGGGGACAGAACCAAAGATAAAATTCTACATCATGATTCAAGAACATAATGGAACTTTGGTAGAAAAGAAAAAACTGGCCTTAGATAAAACAGAAAAATTACTCGCATTTATTAAAGCAGAGGCAGACAGGGCCTAAACCAAAAGAATAGTGGAAAATATGAAAAGTCATGAATTAGCAGTTTGTTTAGTAAGTGGGGGCATGGATTCATTAGTTACAGCGGCCATAGCTGCCACAAAACATGATCGCCTCGCCTTTCTTCACTTAAACTATGGACAAAAAACTGAAAAGCGGGAACTCGAAAGCTTTAAAAAAATCGCTACATTCTATAACGTCCCACTCACTCATCAGAAAATTATTGACGTCAGTTTTCTTAAGCAAATTGGTGGCTCATCCTTAACTGACGACTCAATTAATGTAAAAAAATACATTGGAGAATCGGCCGACATTCCTGATTCCTACGTGCCTTTTAGAAACACTCATATCATTTCCATGGCAGTATCATGGGCCGAGGTCGTTGGAGCTAAAAAAATCTATATCGGAGCCGTTTACGAAGATTCGTCTGGCTACCCTGATTGTCGCCCAAGTTATTATGAGGCCATGAACGCTCTCATTAAACAAGGAACAAAAAATGGAGATATCGAAGTCATTACCCCCGTTATTTATTTAAAAAAAGATGAAATTGTTAAAAAAGCACTAGAACTTAAGGCTCCACTTGAATACAGTTGGTCCTGCTATGAAAAAAATGATACCGCTTGCGGTGTCTGTGATTCGTGTGCCTTACGCCTAAGAGGTTTTCAAAAAGCAGGGATTCAAGACCCCATTGAATACCAACAGAGACCTTCATATCTCTAATCTAGGCATTATGAATGAGAGATCAAGATATAATATTTTCACGTAGATTCTTAATTTTCTCTTAATTTTTTTTCACATGATAAGTTACATTCATTAATTAGGAGAACTCATGAGAATAAAATTCATCTTGCCATTACTTTTTGTATTGATATCCTCAGACATTTTCGCCATTCCACCTATTCCTCCTGAAATAATCGGTAATGAAATAAGTCTCTATCAACAGGCCGATTGTAAATCTCCTTTAGGTGAAATGCTCACTGGTCTCCTGAGTGCCGTTAAGGGTCTGACATTTTCCTTAGATCGCTCAGCTGACTCAAAATTCGCAATCCTCAGTATCGTTAAAGGTGAAGAGGTCGTTGAAATATTTAATGTTGATTGCCAATAGAACACTAGAGGGTTTTTAAAAATTCCTCGAAATTTGAGACTTTTCTAAGAGACATATCTAAGGCAAGTCTTTGTTCTATCTCATAGAGCAATGCAGGACCTTGAAAGACAAATGCAGAGTAAAGCTGAACTAATCTTCCCCCCTCTTTCCAATAAGAGAGAATGTCTTCATAAGAGGCGAAACCACCAACGCCAATAAGTTCAATTTGAGGAGTTTCTTTTAAGCGCTCTAATAAGAAACTTCTTGTCTGTCTGGCCTTTTCGTAGAGCAACCTCCCGGATACTCCACCGGCCCCTCTCTCCGCTATAATCGTCGTATTCGTTGCAATCAATCCTGAAAGATCAAATTCCTTCACTAGTTCAACGACTGAAGAAAGTTGGGCCTCACTCATATCTGGTGACACCTTGACAAGTAAGGGCTTAAAAGTCATCTTGCGCTTTTCATTCACAGCACTAAAGATCTCCCTAAGTCCAGAATCTTCTAAAAGGTCTCGAAGCCCAGGTGTATTAGGTGAAGAGACATTGATCACCAAGTAATCTGCATGAGGTGAAAATTTTTCGTAAAGAGTGGCGTAATCCTCATGAGCGAGGGTATTTTCTGTGAGTTTATTTTTTCCTAAATTAACCCCAATGATTTTTCCTCTGCGATTGGCCTTTAACAAGTGGGCCAGAACTTTATCCATCCCTTCATTATTAAACCCCATGCAATTTCTTAAGCTCTCTTCCTCCGGATAACGAAATAACCGCGGCCTGGGATTACCAGATTGAGGAAGAGGAGTAACAGTTCCCACTTCGATATGCCCAAATGGAAGATAACTTAAAAAACTTAAGGCTTCTGCATTTTTATCCAATCCTGCTGCAAGCCCGATAGGTCCTTTGAACGTAAGCCCCATGCTTTGTAATGAAAAACGTGGGTCAGTTGGAGTATTTTTAATCCAAGGAGCAAGAAGCCTCATTGATTTTAAAGTCAATTCATGGGCCACTTCTGCATCTAGCTTAAAAGCAATATTTTTAAAAAGCGGATAGACCATTTTTTGTAGACTCATTTTTTAATATAATTGGACAAAGTCACCTTCTAGAACTTGTCCCCCCGAATGCAAAATGGCAATGGCCCCATCAGATCCAAAATAATCGACAACTTCAATAGTCCCCTTCATATCCCCCTTACTCATTCCAATCAGAGCGCCTGTTTCGGGGTCATAAATTTCGGATCCTTCAGTGATAATTTTTAGAATATCTCCTATATTAATTCCACTATCTCTACCTGCGTTCAGGTAAATCTTATTTCCAATGATTTTAGCAACTCTTCCGACCCAATCAAGCTTGGAAGCAAGTTCAATTAATTTAGGAACTGATTTCCTTACTCCGACTCGAACTGCGTAACGAAGTAAATCTCTTCGATAACTTAAATAATCCTCTCGATCTGAAGAAAAAAAGCGATACGTAGAATCATCGGCATAGCCCGCCAGTGTTTCTGTATATATCTCTTTACCTGCATTAACGTCAAAAACTCGGACTTCAACTTTGGATTCAGTATATGATTTTGTCTGTCGAACAATCCCAATCTCATCAGATTTCTCTCTCACTCGAGCATCTACAACTCGGCCAAAAATAACGAAATTAATTCCTGCGATTTTTGCTTGTCTGGTGAGTTGAACTAGTTTCATGCCTCCTCCAACATAGATTTCTTTTGATGTACCAAACAATTTACGAGAGCTCGGATCAATTAAAAATTCACCTGTTCGAGAAAGCTCATTACGTAATTCCTCTGTCGCATTAACTTCAAGATCTTCACTTTCAAAAGGAGACTCATTAAAAAAAGGAAGTAGAGCAACTTTCTTTTTCACTCCTGAAAAATATTTCCTTTCTTCAATTCTTGGTCTCTTGCCTTGTCCATCTCGCTGAATAACTCCAGATGAACAACTTACTAATAGTTGAAACAGGAAGACTAACAGAGAAGAAAGCTTGAGTATTTTCATCGTTTATTATCTCTCAAATCGTAACCACTTTCACTTCAAGAAAGATGTTCTAATTTTTATTATTAGAGTCTTTTGGAAGAATTGCAAAACTTTTATCGAGACGATTAAAAAGAAGTACTTTTTGCTCATTGAGAGAAAATTTTCCCCCCTCTAGACTTAAACTATCCAGAATTTTTTCTTCCGTCCCCTCCGCATTTATCAAAAGGATGGCCCCTTCGCTAGAATAAGACTTTATTTGGGAAGTAAGCTTGATATGAATAAATTTCTCTTGGAGAAAACTGTTAATCAAATACATTTCAGTCAGTGAACTTCTAGAGACCATTTTAGCTTCAAATTGGGAGCGTTCCTGGTTTTTTTCCATCATTTCAATTGAGGCCATTAGCTTTGCTCTTTGAGTATAGATGAGATTGTAAACAAGACTTGCCAATCCTGAACTTAGATTTTTTTTGTTTTGAGTATCAAATTCTCTTTTTAGGATGGGAAAATCAAAAGAATTAATCACCTGTCCACTTTTGGTATTGACCATAATGGCCTGGGCACTCAATTCAAAAAGTGCTGTTTTCTTCTCATTATTTATGGACAATTTTTTAAAAGTTGAATTCCATTTTAACGTTACTGATTTAGCATTCATATAATCAGGTTTATCCAAGAAATCATTCTCAATAATGACAACTTTCTCAAATCCTTTAAGCTCTTTTTCAAAAAGCTCTCTCCAGGATTTTACGATGACCCCAGAAAAATGTTCGGATTTAGAAACACCTAGATCACTCCACTCAAGGCCAGAATCTAACTCAATACTTGAAAGGATGTAAAATGTGCGCATCCGTGTTTCACTTAAATTTTCCAAAAGTTCCTTATAACTGGCCTGCAATTTAGCAGAGAGCAAATCGGCCTTAAGAATCCCTGTGAGTTTAACTTCGGCAAGATCATCTTTCTTCTTTTCTTTTGCCCCCTCACCTTTCTTCAATGCTGGAACTGATTGAGAAAGAAGAGTGTTGTTAAAAAAAGATTTCAAAAAAGAATGTTCTTCTTTTTTGGATTGCCCAATCTTGGCCCCCACCTTCTCCCAAAAAAGCGCAGAATCAAGCTTTAAAAACTCAAGTTCACTTGTTATGGCCTGAGAAAATCCATTTAATTCCAATTGCTCTTCTTCTTTTAAATCATTGATGGCTTCACTTTTAATGGCAAAAACTTCTAATTCAATCGTTTTAGCAAAAAGTGATGACACAAATAAAAACAGCATTAAAATGAAAAAAGATTTACTAAGCATGGACACCTTCAATTTTTCCATCTTCCAAACGTCCATCTATAATAAACTTTACCGTTTCCTTATTAAAGACTTCATTAATTTGATGAGCAAGTTGAGGCGTTGGATTTATGAGATATTGTTCTCCAAGTGGCAAGCGAGCTCGTCCATTTTCTGATTCAAAAATCATATGCATTGGTGTTGATCCTCTGTAAGAAAGAAGGACTTGTCGCAGTTTATTCAATTTTATTTCAGTCAAATCATCCAAATGAACGTTGATTCTCACTCCCGTGATACGATTTTCAGAGTGCTCCTTTAAACGCATCATTTTATCTGCAAGGATTTTTCTTGGATTTTCTTGGAGATTAACAACTCCTTCAACTAATACAGGCTCATCACTATTAAGAATCATTTCAAACTCAGCAAATGCCCTCGGAAAAACAATACATTCAATCTTTCCGGTCAAGTCTTCTAACGTGGCAAAACACATCTTGTCCCCTTTTTTGGTCAAGATCATTTTTTTTGAGGTGAATTTTCCCGCCAATGTCATAGTGCGCTTTTGATCGCTCCCTAAAAAATCTTGTACATGAGCAATAGGCATTGTGGCCATTTCTCTCATTAGCCCCGCATACCGATCAAGAGGGTGGCCTGATATATATATTCCCATCAACTCAGCTTCATGTGAGAGTTTCTCTAAATCATCAAACTCAGGAACTTCTTGAATATCTAAATTAGCTTCGGCCGTTTGAGAGAGTTCACTTCCCCCCATATCAAAGAGAGAAACCAGTCCTAAGGAAGATTCTTCCTGACGTTTTTTACAATAAGCAATAATCATATCCAAATTTTCTAGAAGTGTTTTACGATTCAATTTCTCACAATTATCAAATGCCCCTACTTTGATCAAAGATTCAAAAACACGAGTATTGACAATTTTTAAATTGATGCGTTCACAGAAATTAAGGAAGCCAGTGAAAGCACCATTCTCAACACGCTCTCGTACGACCTCATCAACCGCATTATTTCCAACGTTTTTAACGGCCCCCATACCAAAGCGAATATTTTTTCCAACAACGTTAAAAGGCCATAATGACTCATTAATATCAGGTGGTAGGACTTCAATAGAGAAGCGTTTTGCATCCCCAATATACTGAGTCACTTTATCCATATTTCCAAGCTCTGAGCTTAATAACGCTGCAAAGAATTCTGCGGGATAATAATATTTCAAAAATGCTGTTTGATAAGAAATAACTGAATAAGCAACCGCATGGGACTTATTAAATCCGTATTCGGCAAATTTTTCCATTTTATCAAAAAGATCATTGGCCGTATCGGTATTATAATTTCGTTCTTTGGCCCCCGCCAAAAAAAGCTCGCGATGCTTGGCCATTTCATCGGCCTTCTTCTTTCCCATCGCTCGACGAAGCATATCGGCTTGTCCAAGCGAGTAACCAGCAACTATACGAGCAACGTTCATAACTTGCTCTTGGTAGATGATAACTCCATAAGTATCTTTCAAGACAGGCTCTAGGCTTGGAAAGGGATAGGCCGATAATTTTCTTCCATGTTTTATTTCAATAAACTCATCCACCATCCCTGATTCAAGAGGGCCTGGTCGATAGAGTGCATTGATGGCCGAAATATCATCGATAGATCCAGGTGCAATTCGTTTACACAGATCAATCATTCCGGAAGATTCAAGCTGAAAGACGCCAACAGTCTCACCTTTGGATATAAAGTCATAAACATTTTTATCTTCGAGATCAATTGATTCAATATCAAAATCAGCGACCTTGTCTCGTTTTATAAAATTTGTTGCATTCTCAATAACAGTGAGCGTTTTTAAACCAAGAAAATCAAACTTGACCAGACCTATTTTCTCAGAGAAGTCCTTATCAAACTGAATAACTTTTTCACCTTCACGTCCTTTAAAAAGTGGGCAATAGGTTACCAGAGGTTTATTCGTAATAATAACCCCTGCAGCATGAATCGATGCATGCCGAAGAAGTCCTTCAAGTCTTCTGGAAATATTGATAACTTGCTTTACACGTGGGTCACTATCCATCAATTCAGAAATTTTGGGCTCTAGTTCAATTGCCTTATCAATCGTCATTTTTAATTCTTCTGGAATTAATTTAGAAATAATATCGGCTTCACCAAATGTTAAACCAAAGACGCGTGAAACATCTTTAATAACCGCCTTAGCCTGCAATTTTCCAAACGTGATAATTTGTCCAACACGCTCTTCACCGTATTTTTTAGTGACGTACTCAATAACTCGGTGACGATTGTCTTGACAAAAATCGACATCAAAGTCAGGCATTGAAACGCGCTCTGGATTGATAAAGCGCTCAAAAAGAAGGTTAAAAGGAATAGGATCAACATTGGTAATCTCTAAGGCATAAGCCGCTATCGATCCCGCTCCTGAACCTCTTCCGGGGCCTACTGGACAACCATGAGTTTTTGCCCATTTAATGAAATCCGAAACGATGAGGAAATAGCCAGGAAATCCCATTTGAAGAATCATCGTGATCTCATCTTCAAGACGCTTTAAATAATTTGGTTTGACTTCACTTTCCCAATTTTCTTGATTGCGAAGTTTTATGAAATGCGGTCCATTAAATCGTTTCTCTAAACCCTCTCGGCAATGGCGAGCAAAATAGGCCGCAGCCGTCTCTTCTGTTTCAATAGGATAATCGGGTAAATGATAAACTTGATTTCCACTCTCATCCTTCCAATTAAATTCCACATTACATTTATCTGCAATTAAAAGGGTATTGTCACAAGCTTCTGGTGCATAATGAAATGACTCTCGCATTTCTGTTGGCGTTTTATAAAAAAATTCATTGGTCGTCAGACGCATTCGCTGCTCATCTTGCAGTGTTTTACCCGTTTGTACGCAAAGAAGAACTTCTTGAGCCGCTGCATCTTCTCTTGTCAAATAATGACAATCATTTGTCGCCACTAATTGTATATCATTGGCGCGAGCATAGTTGATAACCTTTTCATTGACAATTTTTTGCTCTGGAATCCCATTCTCTTGAATTTCTAAGTAAAAATCTTCCCCAAACAAATCGCGCAACTTTTCAATGGCCTTAATCGCTCGATCATCTTGCTCTGTAAAAAAATGATAACCCACTTCTCCTTTCAAACAAGCGGTTGTGCAAATGAGTCCCTCTTTAAACTCACGAAGTAATTCATAATCCGCACGGGGTTTATAATAAAAACCTTCCATATAGGCCCGAGAAAGAAGCTTACAAAGATTCTGATAACCCGTCTCATTTTTACAAAGTAAGATGAGATGATGAATCTGGTGGCGTGATTCCATCTCATCCTGAGAGCCAACAACTTTTTGCTTTTTAAGCGCTCCTTTTTCAAAGCGCGATCCTGGTGTGAAATAAATTTCACTACCCAATATGGGTTTAATTCCCGCCGCTTTACATTGTGTATAAAAATCAATCGCCCCAAACATATTGCCATGATCAGTTTGCGCAACGGCCGGAACACCTAACTCTTTGGCCCGTTTAATAAGATCTTTTAAACGAATGGCCCCATCTAATAATGAATATTGAGTGTGTAAATGTAAATGAACGAAACTCTCAGCGTGTGTTTCCAGAAAGGACATGCCCAGCTCCTTAAAAGCTCTTGTGTATATAAGGCATTTAAGCATCAAAGTAGGTTAAAGTCAGCGATTTCTGAGTTAATTTTTACATGGTTTTCAGAGGAGTTTTGTTTGTTTCTGGCTTTTAGCGTAAAATAGCAGATATCTTATGGAGTGATCATGAATAAACCCACTAAATTACCGACATACACGGCCTTAATCCTCGCCCTTTTAACTCTTGCCGCAAGTGTCTATTTCAATCATGAATGGATCAAAAAATTCATTGAGCAAAATGATTCAAAAAGTAAGTTGACTACTGAACAACTGATCCCCTCTAAAAGTAGCATTAGCTCCCTTTTGCAAAAGAAATTAAACGCTAGTCAAAATTCAAAAAATCTTCCAAGTGAAAGCATTTTATTGCAGGAAAGACTCTTTACCGAGGCAGAAGTTCAAAAAATGTCTCAAGAAGATTTCCGTTTCCTTCTTTTAGAGACACAAAAAAAATTGCCAAAAATACATGATTTAAAAAAATTGCCTCCTTCAGCTTTACATTTCACTCCTCCCCTTGTCCTACAGGCCGGCCGAGAGCTTGGACTCATCAAAGAAATCTTATCAATACATGAAACTTACGAACCACTGACATTTTCATTTTACCAAAATTGCGCTAAAGACAAAGATGGCATCACACCAATTCGTGCATTATGTTTAACTAATCTGATTGAATTAAAGAAAAAAAACGGGATCAAATTAAATTTATTAGATTACCCCCAAAACATTATCGACCTTTCACGTATGGTCATTGAATAAGTATGATGAATATAGTGAAAAACAAAAAACATAAAGGCCAACTCTCATTTAACTTTGATATTCCTAAAGAGACTGATCGCAATTTTCATCATGGAGGTAGATCTTTTTATTTTTTTGATTTCGACGACAACATTGCCTATCTCTCTACTCCCATTATTATTTTTCATAAAAAAACTGGCACAGAGGTCGCCCTCTCAAGTAGTGAATTTGCCCAAACTCATAAGTTCATTGGAAAGTCTGGTCTCTATGCAGATTATTTCATGGATTTCAATGACGCCAAGGGATCTTTCCGCTACTTTAGAGATAAAGAACTTTGCCCAATTGATATCAAAGAAGGCAAGCGTCAAGGTTTTGTAGATGATATTCAAAAAGCACTCCTCTCAGTCGACTCACTATGGAAAGCTCCTTCATGGAATTGTTTTTTCCATGCGACTTATAATCACCGTCCACTCTCCCTCATAACAGCAAGGGGGCATCATCCCGACACAATTAAGAACGGGGTTAATTTAATGGTCAAATCAGGACATCTTCCCCATGACCCCAATTATCACAGTATTTACCCTGTCTCTCATCCGGAAACACGTCTCTCTCTTGGTGACCATTCACTTACAAAAAGTGTCGCCGAATTAAAAAAAGAAGCTATCCGCGCCAGTGTGAAAAAGGCCATTGATGTATACGGCCATTCTCCTTATCATCGATTTGGAATGAGTGATGATGATCACAAAAATGTTGAACTTATTACGGAAGAAATGCGCGATTTAAAAAGGGAGTATCCCGAAATGAGTTTCTTTGTCATAGAAACATTCAAAGACTCCTATTCAAAATTTGAAATTTTAGAACATGAAACGAGAGAAGTTATTTCTGCCAAAGAGTCAAAGAATGCGCAAATGAGTTTATTTGATTAGACTATTTTTTAAAAATCAAAAATGCCCCAGAAATAAGCAAGGTCATACCTAACAATCTGGTAGCATCAACTCTTTGAACAGGAAGACCGAAGATCCCATAATGATCAACCACTAAGGTCATCAACAATTGTCCTAAGACAATAAGTCCGAAAAAAGAACTTGATCCCATCTTAGGTAAAGCACACACGGCACCAAAAATAAATAAACTCCCGATGAGTCCTCCCGTAAAGAGGTACCAAGGAATCGTCGAGATTTTTTTAAACGAAGGAAGGGCGACAGGTGAAAGGGTTATTGCCAAAAGAAAAACCAGCGCTCCTCCTAAAAAATTAACAAACGCCGCACCAAAAGGATGTTCCACTTTTTTTGCTAAACTTGATGTAATGATTCCTTGAAAAGGAATAAGACACCCTATGCAAAAGGCCAGAAATGTCCATAGATAGTTCATTATATTTTTCCAGATGGTGAATAGTTAATGCTTTATTATTATGCTACCATTTAAAATAAACAAAACAACAAACAAGGTTTTCCATTTTTGAAAGAATTAAAAAGTCTGGCATTTGAAATGATGGCCGATCAACACTTTGACTCCCTAGCTGTTGGAGTCATTGATTTTAAAAATCATACATTTGAAAGTTTTGAACTTTCAGCTGGAATCTTTTCTCAGCACCCCTACCTCTATTTTGATCTTGCTAGTCTCACAAAGGCCCTTACCAATTCTGCAGTCAAACTTAAATCCCCAGAGCTCTTTGATAATAAAACGATGCTTTTGCTCAACCATAAAGCAGGTCTTCCTATGGGGGGGCTTCTCTCGAAAAAAACATGGAAAGAAGAAATCCTTTCCTATGCCATTATTGATTCGGCCACTCTTTACTCCGACTATTCATCATTAAGGTGTATGCTAGAGCTTGAGAAAAAATCGGGAAAAAAATTAGTTGAGTTGTGTTCTTTTTATTTTGATTCTGAATTATGCCATTGGAAAAATATTCCCGCAGAAGCCTTCACTCCAGAATATGGGATAAGAAATAAAAAAATAATATACAAAGAAGTCCATGACAATAATTGCTTTAATATTGGTGAATTCATCTCACATGCCGGACTTTTTTCAACGATTAATGGCCTTTGTCGCTCTCTCATTAATCTCGATCAATCCACTCAGATGAACAAGCAGATGCTGAGCGCCTTTGCTGTTCAAAATAGTGACGACCGCTTTATCAATGGATTTGATCGGGTCATGGATCTTCAAAACACCTTGGCCGCCACAGGCTGCTCCCCAAAAACATTTGGTCATCTGGGTTTTACTGGCACTTCTTTTTGGATCGATTTAGAAAAAGAACGGGGATCTGTTATTCTCACGAACGCAACTCAAAGCTATTGGTACGAGAGATCAGGATTAACACAATTGCGGAAAAGTCTTGGTGCCGCCATCTGGAAACTTTAATTCCTGACAATTATCACCTTTTACACTGTTTTGGCCTAGCACTTTTAGAAAAATCTTATTCTAAAATCAGCTTGTAAACATTAAGGAGGTTCAAAATGACAAAATCAATTCCTGGTATTTCAAAGTACATGACAACGGTTCCGCACACGATTAACGCCGACAATACAATTGCCGAAGCAAAGAAAATTATGCGTGACCACGAAATTCGCCACTTGCCTGTAATGAATCTTGGGAAAGTCGTGGGGATCATTACCGATCGGGATATTACATTCATCCAAGCTTTCAAGGGTGTAGATTCCAACGTTGAGAAAGTTGATCAGGCCATGACTATCGAGCCTTATACCGTTAAAATTGATACGGCCCTAGATGAGGTCTGTCAGGTTATGGCGGAAAATAAATACGGCAGTGTTCTGGTTGAGGACAATCATAAGTTGGTAGGTATTTTCACTTGGGTTGATGCCCTAAGAGCTACACATGAGTTACTCATCACGAGATTAAAATAAAGCGAGAAAACAAATAGCTAGATTGTGATTAAATATCATCACAATCTAGTTTTTTCTTAGCGAATGAGTCTGAGTCCAAAACTTTTCTTCCAAAGGAGCGGCCCTATTTTGCGAGCTAATAAAAAACCCTAGTACATAAAAACTTTTTTCAGAAAGTAAGAACTGCCCAAACATCGTCAAATCTATAATACCACTTGCTCCACCATTGCTTGAATTTTGAGTGCAAACACTTTGTGAGCACAGGGTTATATCATAATTCATCTCTCCATTATCCATGGTCGTTGTGATATCTGCCGAAAGATTTCTTGGTTCATCGACCACTTGGATTTTTCCACCATTTTTTTTAATAAAGATTTCTTTTTGCTGGACAGCATTGATTGCTTTACAACTTAAACCTCCATTGGTTTCGCAATGATAGGTTTGAGTTCCAACTAGCACTTTTATACTTTCTGCATCGATAGCTACTTGCCCCCTCAGCTGGATTTCGCTGGCTTCACTAAAACCACAGAATAACCCAGCAACCAAGACAAGTATTAACCCTTTCATATTCTCTCCTTCACATTTATGATTCTTCATCATAGCAGAATTCTTCAAGAATCCTCAAATATAATCCGATAGATTAATTTTCATTGGAATTCTAATGAAATTTGTTTTTTTAATGATGATTATATTTGCATCTACCTCATTGCACGCCGGAACTTTTGCCGGGTGGTTTGAGTCCGTTATAAGCGGAATAAAATGTGCTCCACTGACGAGTGAAGATTTTAACGAATTAGATGACGACTGTTTGATTTGTGACCAGAAAAAGACTTCCTTCATTTCAAAGAAAAAAATAAAAGATTACTCCGCTATTATTGAGCATCTTTTTTATAATCGGGAAAGTGAAAAGCACATCACTCAACTGACTTGTCAGATCGGTACAACTGAGACTCTTATTAAGGACTCCACTCAGATCAATCAAATAGCACAAGATATCTCAACAAAAATTCCCGTTCTTAAAGAACTCATTTCAAAAGTTAATGAAACGAAGTCCCGACTTCTCAAAAAAGAAAATGAAATTAAATTGGCCAATGACAGATGTAACTCTTCTACCAAAACCTATTATCACGAATGTATTTCACCTCTGCAAATCAGCAAAAAAAATGCTGATGAATTGCTCAATATTCAAAATGGTCTAAAATCTCTCATTGCTCTCACGATGGCCAGTGTTTGGAATGGACCTTCTTTGACGATGCAAAAGTTTCTCAAAGGTCTCGTAGAAAGTAAGTCTCCTTCTACTCCTGCCTCCATTGCACAAGACCTCCCTTCTCTGGCAAAAAACATCGCACTAGAATTAAATGCCCAAAAAAGAGAAATCCAAACATCTTGTATTCAGTACACCAATAAAGTTTGTGATAATTATTCTCTTAGTGAAGATCTAAAGCGAGAAATGCTAGAGAGATCCCTTGAAAGTGGTTCATTAAAAAAATTATTAGAACAAAAAGACCCATCAGCTGAAAAATTATATTGTCGTCTCAATGGAAAATATATTAAGGGATCCGATCGACTTGAGAAATCATTTATGATTGGGGGATTCGCCTTAGGTGGGATCGCAAGCCTTATTCCCAAAATAGGACTTATGATGACGGGAGAAAAATTTCTAAGCACAGGATCAAAAATTGCAAAGGCCCAAGAAGCCTTCTCTCTTGCTGGCCTTGCTTCTAACCTGGCCTTCGACTACAGTTATATTCACAAGCAATGCTTCAATGACTCTAACCTAAATCTTGCTCAAAACGCTTGCCCCATTGACCGGCTCAGTGTGATTAAAAATGAACAACAACTTCATGATGCTCGCAATTGTTTTTTGGCCGCAACACTCGTAGTTGTTCCCTCAGCTCTCTATCTCTCTGCTCCTATCCTTAAGGCCTTTGCTGAACAAAGCAAAGTTTATATTAAAACCGCCATTAAACTCAAAACGTCAGATCCCAATTTAATCATGCAACACGATGCACTCAATATTACAACTCAGTTAAGGACTAACCAGCACCATTTTCCCTCGTTAGAATCGATAGAGAATGCTTCAAAAGAGGCCGAATCATTTTATAGAAAATTTGGCATTCAACTCATACCCGCAAAAAAATTGGTAGAAAAACCTGCTTTAGGAACTCATTCTCATAAAGAGAGTGAACTGGCCCAAAAACTGAGAGAGCGATTGAGTAAAATAGACATTGACTTGAAAACAAAGTCAAAAAACATGTTGACCAGTATATCATCAATAAAGGTCTCTCTAGATCAGATCCAATTTAGACTTAGACCCCTTCTTGCTCAAAAATTAGAAGAAACTCACTCTATATACGAGATTTCAAAAAGACTCGAACTCGAGAAACAACGAGCAATGGCCGAAAGAAATCTTCCACTGATAAAAAAACTAGAGACTTACTTAAAAGAAGAACAGGCAAAATTAAGAGAGCACGAATCAGGTATTCACGCTCTCAGCAACGAAAGCTATCAACTTGATCGCGAGCTAAAAAGACAAAGTGAAGAATTGAGAACTCTTGGATTATCGGCCGATCAACTAGAGAAAACAATTATAAAATCAAAAGAATCTCTTCAGAATCAATTGACTCTCGAACTTAAAAAAATAGAACACAAAGTCTTTACCCAAAAAATTGAGATTGAACTTGATTCTTTTCTTGCACTTGAGGCTAAATCTATAAATGAGAGAGAGGCACTCAACAATGCTAAAAGACAAGGTCATCTAAAGGTCTATACTCTAAAAGAAGTCCCTAAGCCTATTGGTTACCCAACTCTTTCAACTCCCTTTTTATTGCATCCCAAATTTAGAGCTTATTATGAAAGGCTCAAAAAATTAGGAGTTGAAATCGTTCTTGATGCTCCATTAACAAAATCCGCTTATTATAACTTCCAGACAAAAACAATTCACATAAATCCCAAAATGGAGTTTAGTTTTTTTGAGCATGAATACACTCACGCACTCTATGACCACTATATTGCTCCCCTCATTATTGGATCAAATCGCATAGAGCAAACCATGATTTTGGGACCATTCAAGAATGGCACAAGCCTTTTTAAGAGCATGTCGCCTGAGGGAATTAAAGCTATAGGAGAAAAAAATATTACCTATCTTGAAGGTCTTTTAAAAAAATATCATAAAGACTCCACCCTTGATGAATCCTTGGCGACTCGCAAACAACTTGAAGGAGTCGGATGGCACCCGTTAAGTCCAGCATTCTATTTACCTAAATGGTATGGGGCCCATCACCGAACCATGGAACTTATAGAAAAGATCAAAACAAATCCGCATTCTGATGACGTTTTCAAAGAACTAGAAAAGCAAATGGCGCAACTCTCTTTGAACTATAGATTATATCTTGGTCTAAATTCGTCCACTAAGGCCCTCGAAAAGGAATTAAAAGAACTCGCAATAGCTGCAAAAAATGGAAATGGGGCCATGATTCTAAGTCTTTCCAACTCCATTCGGCATTTGGCGAAACCTCCCGAAAAAGATATGGCCAATCTCTTCATTAACGACCAAGGCGAAGTCATAAAGGTCACCATCGATCCCCAAAGTGGGTTTGAATCTTTTGAGTATATCTCTAGTCTTTAAATAACCGACATGCTCACTTCGAAACACCTAGTGCATTTTTCCCTTTGTCACATTTTTAAAAAAGTGTAACATTTTTTTAATAATCCTCATATTTAGGAAAATGAATGACATTTATTTTAAGCCTAATACTTCACTTTCTAATCTCTATGGTCCATGCCGAGCAATTAGATTGTGGAGAATATAACGGGATCAAGCTTCCCTGTTGGAAAAGATACTTAAGGAAAAATGAAGGATCTGAATCTCTTCCCTTCTTCCCGTACGCCAAAAGACCAAATGGGTGCAGCGTTCTCAATTTGCCACCAGGAACCATGGATACCTTTGAAATTCTCGATGATACATTTTCATTCAAAGATGCTTGCGATAATCATGATGCCTGCTACTATACACTCCGCTCTGATCGAGCTATTTGTAACACTATCTTTTTAGAAAAAATGACCGCCGAGTGCTCCCATGGATCAAATATCACAAGACCTCTATGCCTGGCACGTGCCAACACTTTCCACGATGCCGTAGTGGCAAGCTCTACTATTGTCCATGCATACTCTCAATCCCTTCAAATTGATTATTTTAAGCAAGTAGAAATTTTTATCGATAAAAGTCGGCAATAATAACCTCTGTTTTATTTTTCTCGGTCACAATTATCAAATGAAATATAATCATTCTTACCAATGATCACCTGAACCAAAGGAATGTCATAATTGCAAGTTTGCTCTTTAATTTTTTCATTACTTATCCTTCTCTCCGGGCCTTCTCTCTCCAGCGAGAAAAGACCTATTTGCGAAAATAAATCAAATCATCCCTGGTGGAATGATCTTCAAGAGTTCGTTCAGCAAAATATAAAAAATTGCCATCCCCATCAAGTGCATTTGACATTTGACGATGGACCTTCGGCCAACGTCACTCCAGTTATTTTAGAAGAATTGAAAAAGCGAAACATCTCTTCAACTTTTTTTGTAACCACAACAAATTTAGAAAAATCACATAAAGACTCTGCCCTGCTCCAGCAATTAGTCCAACGAGAATTAAGTGAAGGAAACCTCGTGGCAAGTCACGGCCATGAACACGAAGCTTATGACCTAAGAATTCATGGCCATTCGATAGATCAAGGCTTCTCTTCAGCTGAGCAATCGAAGCAAGTAAAAACAAGTGAAGAACTTCTCAATCTAGCAACTAAAGGTGACTTTTCTAAACAGAAATTCAAACTCTTTCGTTTTCCTTATGGACGTGGCGCCATGCCCTCAGAAAAAGAATTAAATGAAATGGAAAAGCGAGGAACACTTCACTTTAGCTCGAAAGACTATGCAACGAGGCTTAAAGAATACCGACAAAGCAGTCTCCCAATGGTTTCTATCTCCGAACGCGGCTTCTCTCATCTCGGCTGGAGCCATGACTCAAAAGATTCAAGCATGCCAGTGAAGATGCCAGCGGAGGCCATTGTGAAAAAATATATCTTCGATAATTTAGCTGCAATGTGTGCCTCCCGAGAGAAAATTCAAGTGGCCCTTTTTCATGACATCAAAGAGATCAACAAAACGGCCATCCCTCTACTGGTTGATTTAAGTCAATGTTTAGGCATTAGTTATATTTCACCAAGTGAGATGATGAATCAAAGTGAGCGACTGAAAACAAGTGGTGTCTTAATTCCAAAAAATCATCAAACAAAAGCAGTTCAATCTCTGCTCCAAGAAATGAACTCTCTTCCTAAAACCCTAAAAGGCCCTACTCCTGAATGCGATACGGGGGCATCCCTTGACCCTAGTCCCCATTATAAATCCTGCCTAAGCCAATCATTAAACAAAGTATTAGCACACTGCCAAGGTCAGGATTTTATCTGCTATGATGGAAAATGGCTCAAAAAGAGTGACCCTATCGTGGTTCTCAACTGCAATATATCCCCTTATTAAGAGAAAAATTATCATTTGCTTCAAAAACCTGATTTAAATCGTGTTTTTTGCCCTGTTTTTGGAATATTCTTTCTTCAAGAAAACGAACAAGAAAGGAGTTTACTATGTCTTATTGTGCTTTATGGTTAGATCACCAAAATGCTTACATCTATACTTTTACAGCTGACGGTGTAGAGGAAGCAAAACTTCACTCTCATGGAAATGAACATGATAAAAATAACATTCCAGATAAATTTTTTCATGAAATTGCCGGAAAACTTAACGGTACTAAAGAACTCATGATCATGGGACCAGGAGTCGCTAAAGATCAATTCAAACATCACTGTGAAAATCACCATCACAACGCTCTTGCAAAAGTGATAGTTGGAACGAAAACGATGGCCGCACATCCAACGAAGGCCATGATGCTTGAGAAGGCACATGAGTTTTTTGACAGCTATCACAAGTGGACAAAAAACTACTAATTAAACCTGACTGAATGGCACGTAGCTTTAGCAAATCACTAACTGCGTGCCTCTTTTCTTCTTGGGCCCAGCACTTTCCCTAAAATCAACCAATTTCTTTTTGCAACTGCTTGAGAAGCTCAATTGTTTTTCTTGAAGAAAGATTATACTTCCCTTTAGGCCTTAATTCTTCTAACGCTTGATTCTTGTCACCACTGTCAATAAGCTCAACAATTTCACCTAGACATTGATGAAAATCGGCATGTGAGCTAACCAGAGGGTTGTAAATATGGGAATGCTTTTCCTTGTAACCAAGCCCTTCTCCATACAACCATAGACCTAAGGAGCATTTATCATCTTTGCACACTTCATCTACTTTTAAACTGCCATCCGGATTGGCCATGTATTGGTTAAGCTTATTTCTCCAACCAATATGCGAAGAGATTGATTTTTTGAAGTCAAATACGCTCTCTTTCTGACCTTCAATAAAATGTAAAAAATGATCAATGACTGCGCTTAATTTTTCAGCTTGCCCCGTGAGGACTTTGGACTGATCCGCAAACTCTTGAGCGACCTCGTGATTATTTTTGATGGAAATAGCAATATTTGAAAGGGAGTGATTGATATCCCGAACTCCAGTACTCTGCTCTTTAGAGGCAACGACAATCTCTTTATTCATCTCTTCAACAACAGTAATATTTTCTAAAATACGTGACATGGCCTCTTTGGCCTCATTCACAACAGACCTACTGGATTTAACCTGTTCTTCTGCGTTTTGACTAATATGTTTAATTTTTATTTCTGAATCATTTACGATTCTAGAGACTGTTGCCACGCTTTTTGTAAGCATATCTGTTATTTCTTTAGCTGCATTGCCTGACATAGTGGCCAAGTTTCCAATTTCTTCGGCCACAACCGCAAAACCCTTTCCATGCTCACCTGCTCTGGCCGCTTCAACGGATGCATTAAAAGAGAGAAGTTTTGTCTGAAAAACGATTTCATTAATGACTTTTGTCTTATTATCTATTTCCGAAATAACATTGATCATCGAACTGACGTCTTTATTAAAACTGACCATATCACTTACTAAATGTGAATTGCTCTCTGCCAATTTTTCAATGGCCAAAAGGACCTTTTCTAACGTTTCAATTCCTGTCTGAGTGACTTCAACTGATTTGACTGTCGCATCTTTTGCCTTGGTCGAATATTCTGCATTACTGTCAACCATGGCACTAATTTCATGGACGGCAGAGGAGGTTAAATCCATTTCACCTGATTGTTGATCTATCGTTTTAAAAAGTTGCTGGGAGTTTTCATACAAAGAAAGTGATGCCCCTTCCAAGTCTGAAGAGTTTTCAATAAGCCCTGAAACGACTTCTTTTAATGAAATATCCATCTTGCGAGCAAATATAAAAATAAAAAGTGACGTTACTACTAATATAAAAAGAGGTCCCCAAACAGAAAATCGTTTAATTAATGAGGTACTTTGTCCAATCTCTTTCATATCTCTAACAATGTTCTCATGAGATTCTTTAAACAGAAGTGTCGTCTTCTCATGTAATTGGTCAGATGTCATATTGAGCGTTTCCATAAATTCATTACCCGACTTAGTGCCCTCTTTTATGTAAACATTGGCCATCTCAACGGCGGTGAAATAATAATCTGTTGCCAATGGAATAATCTCCTCAACTTCAGCAATTAACTTTAAATCCTTATTGTGTTCACCCTCTTTTTTTAAAGCTTCCAGATTAAGCAATAAATCTTTATAGGCCACTTCCGCTTTTTTAAATCCATCATTTAGTCCATTCTCGCCTTTCGTTGCACTCATTCCAGAAAGAAATTGCAGAATTTGATTGATGTCATATCGGGCCTGAGAGGCCAAGCGATATTGATTGAAACCCTCAGTGACATTATGGACTTTATTATCATTAGCATCCCTAACGTTAAGGTAAATTAAAAGACAAAAAAGAATGAAGAAAAAAACAACAAAATACTGCGACAGTAAGACTCTTTTCTTAAAAGTTATATTCATTTTCATCCCACAAAAAGTCGTTATATTTAAAATTGTAACTCTCTCTTTGGTAATTTCAATCTCCACCTCCTATGTATTGTTTTTTGCCCTTATTGATAAAAAGTGCGGCATACATCATGTTTTTTAGTCTAAAAAACTAATACGCCATCAATAAAAATTAATATCATTGACTGGAGGAAACATTTTTCTTGGTGATACTAGATTAAATCAGGACGATTTACTTTCAAATGCTCAACGACTTTTTTAATTTCTTGAGAATCCTTTACTGGAGCAACGAGGACAACTTTATCATTAACCACGACAATATGCTTATCCATATTAATGAGTGAAACAAATTTTCCTGGAGCAAAAACGACATTATCTGCTGAATTAAGAAAAAAAGCTCCATCCGATTTCACAAGAGTGTTGCCATGAGTTTCATCAATAACTGAACTCAATGCATCCCAAGACCCCATATCATTCCAATCAAAAGTGGCCGGAATAACTGAAACTTTTTTTGATTTTTCCATAATGGCATAATCAATGGAATCAGAAGGTATTCTTTCATAAACTTCTTTTAATTTTAGAGGATCAAAAATGGCCTTCTTTAATTCATCATAATGAGCAAACATTTTAGGGGCATTCACACGAAATTCTTCTAAAAGAACACCAATGGGCGCCACAAACATTCCCGCGTTCCACAGGTACTTACCACTGGCCACATATTCCTTGGCCAATTCAAAATGTGGCTTTTCTTTAAAGCGAGAAACCTTAAAAGCTTCGCCTTCTACCATCTCACCTTTTTCAATGTAACCAAAACCTGTATGAGGAAAATGAGGAGTAATTCCAATTGTGACGATATTTTTCTTTTGATGAGAGTAGAAAGCTGCTTTTTTAAGTGTTGCCAGAAACCCTTGTCGATTTAAAATCACATGATCTGAGGGCACGATGGCCACAACATCATCCTCACTTAAGCCTTTCGCCAATAAAGAAGCTAGTGACATTAAAATGCATGGACCAGTATTTCTTCCAGAGGGCTCAAAAATGATCCCTTCTTTAGAAATTTTCCCATGAGAGCTGGCAAGGCAAAGATCTTCCTGTTCTTTCACCGTTACAATAAAGCGCTTGTCCTTCTCAATGAGGGACTCAAAGCGATCTAGCGTTTCTTCGAGAAGGGTCTTGGAGCTAATTAAATTAAGATACTGTTTAGGCTTTTTTTCGGTGGATTCTGGCCAAAAGCGAGTTCCTTTTCCTCCGGCCATTACAAGAGCGTAAAATTGAAAAAGCTTAGTCATTTCACTCATGGCATTTTCACGATAGCGTAATCTTGACCGATAAAAAGTGTTTTTTCGCGTGCAATATATGATTTAGCTTCATCATTGCTTGCAAAGGCCCCGAGGCTAACTCTATACCAAGTCCCCTTTCCCTTAATGTCAATTTGATTGATAATGGGATCATATCCACGGGCCTTAAAGCCTTCAGCAAATTCCTCGGCTTCTTTTAACGTTCGGTGACTCCCGAGCTGAATTGTAAATTTTCCTGAAAATCCATCCTTATTTGGAGACAATTCTTGTTTTGGCGCTGTGGACATATTTGGTGAGGCAGCAGAGTGGGAATCCCCATGAGCAGCAGGTGCAGAAGTACCGTTTCCAAACTCAGCAGAAATTTTTTCTTGGAGCTTATGTTCAATATCCCCAGCTTCAATGGTATGAGATTCCGCATTTTTTTTAATTTCTTCAAGCTGTTCTTCGTTTTTTGATAACAACTCGACGACCTTTTTTTGATCCCCTGGGGTGATTCCGGCCATTTCAAGAGAATACTTTTTCCCTATTCTTACCCCTAGAACAAAGGACGTGATCGCAATGAGGATCATGAAGATAAAAATGAGGGCCACTTCTTTTTTAGCAAAGACATATAATTTTGTTTTTGAATCCATAGAGTGATTTTAATATCTAAGAGCGGTTCACGCAATCAACTTTTTACCTTGGTTTAAAGAGTTAACCACTTATTTTACTCAACTAAGCATTTTTGCACAATGACACGTTGGCCTTTTCCCTGCATTGAGTGAAATTACCATCATTCAAGGAGTCAAAAATGAACTTTTTCAAAACGAAAATATTAAGAGACCAAAAAGGCCAGGGAGTCATGGAGTACGTGATTATTTCCAGCCTTGTTGGCATTGTCTGTATTGTGGCCGTAAAAGGTTTCGGAGACGTCGTCAAAAAAAGAATTGAAACAATGAAGAGCTCTATCGTAGATAATATCAAGGTCTAACCATGTTGATATTGGATTATCTCGTAGTAATCTCAATCATAGTTATATCGGTCGTAAAAACGGCCGATCTTTTCATTCTCTCAGATCATGCACTCTCTAAAAGGCAAAAACTTTTTATTGAAAAAACCCGCTCCTATCACAAATCTATGCAAAAAAATAAACAAGGCAATATTTCGTTGGTTTCAGCGATTCTAATGGTCATTCTCTCGGCCTTTTTCCTATTCTCTCTTACTAAGATGAAGTTAGAGTTCAATGAAGCTCTTTATCGCAAAGAGAGTTATTTATGTTTTCATTTTCTAAACGTCGAGACTGCTAAATACATCAAAGAAATGGCCTATTTTAACTGGTCCCTTCGAGCGGCCTTCCTCGCTAAAAATACAATTGTCAATGGAGTTAGTGGAGAGAGCATTTTTCAATCTCTCAAATCACTTCGAAATGCCCGTCACTTACTCTATCTGCAAAAAATGGCCATCAATTCCTTCTGTCATCTCCCTGAAACACTCTCCTATTATAGAAACATTCCTTTTCAAACCCAAGCAAGTGGCGTTCTGGCAACACGTCCTGATGAAACAACAATTCCGAGGCAAAACAAATGGACCCTCTTTTACTACAAACGTCCCAGAGCAATACGATTAACAAAATCATTTTGCCTAAAAAGCGAATTATCTATCCAAAATGCCTTCACACCGGACTTACAAGAACAAACAAGCGAAGTCGGATTCAAGGATTTGCTGTTCTTGAAATGCTCCTTTGGACCTTCATCCTAACGGCGATACTTGGGGCCTTTTTTCAAGTACATCGTTTTTACATAAATCAGCACATCAAATTACAAAAGGACTTTAGTCATGAATGGAACAATATACGATAAAATAAAAAATCTAGGTGATTCAAAAAAAAGAGAGCGGTATAAATTAATAATGGCACTTGTTAGTACTAACCTTCTCGTGGCCACCCTTTGCCTGGGCCTTGGAGAGGCTTCTGCCAATAAAAGCGCTCCCCAGAATATAAGTCGCATAACCCATCCTCACTATAAAATGCTCGTGATTCCACTCCTCCTTTTGGCCGACATCAACCCCGGACTTAATGAAATCCCCATTTCCCTAATATCAAAAACAAAAAAGATTCTTATCCCCAAGGCCTATCTTCACGAAGAAGTTCCCACTGCTCAGAATGATCTCGGCAGCTCTCCTCGCTTTAAGGTCGAAATTCCCGAAGAGGATATTGTAAAAATAATGACTGATGGAGATGCTGAAACTCTTACTGCTGTCCCTGAAATAAACATAAAACAATCATCAAAAAAAACCACTAACAAGCGAGTATCCCGTTATGAAATTAACCTTTAGCCTGATTATTATTTTTCTTTTACAATGCCCAACCCTCTATTCCCGAGAAATTATTCTTATTGAGAATAAAGCAAGCCTAGAAGAAGGATTGTTGCTCAAAAAAATTCTCATTGAAAAATTTCATTTACCTAAAGAGCTAATCAGACTTAAAAAAATTAAGCTCAATTGTGAAAAACGATCTAATGCCATCTTACACCTTTGCCTAGAAAAAGAAGGTGATCTAAAGGTGATTAAAATGAATAAATATGTCATTGAAAATTCTTTAGGAGTTTTCATGAACGATTCGGAGGAAGAAAAAAATGAAAGCTTTTAAAATAAAAAGCCCCCCAAAAATGGGAGGCCTTATTATAAACAATTTAGCTAAAAATTACTTTGCTGCGTGGATTGCAAATTTTGGAGTCGTACCTTTATTCTTATTGGCCGCTTTTCTTTTTGCCCCTGCATTTTTTTTCTTTCTTAATCTTCTGTTTGTAGTAACACATGTTCTTGAAACCATTCGACAACTCCTCTTCAGATATAGATCCAACCAATCGCTAATTATGAACTTTAAGCCCTCTTTTTTACCTAGCAATGTCCTATGTGTCAAAGGAATATTTCTAAGCTATTGCATTATTAGCTCCCTATCAGGACTTAACGCACAAGAAACCTCTCACGACATTGTCCTTTCAAAGGGGCAGTCGACTGAAATTACATTAGAAAAACTTGAAAAATTCAATGTCGGCAATCCAGAAGTTATTAAATATCATTTTAATGAAAAAAGCAAAAAACTGCTTATGAGAGGTTTGCAAATCGGCCACACGGAGATCATCGTGTGGAAAAATGATAAAAGTCGCCAATCCTACGAGGTATTTGTTGTTTCAAAAACCCAAGAAGCAAAACTCTTACAGTTGGCCCAGATGGCCTTTTCACTAGGCCTTTCGTCAAAAATAGAGATACCGAATATTAAAATTTATGGAACACTTAAAACCTTTGAAAATTATATTTCTTACAAAAAAAGGCAGGAACAAAACAAAGATACGATTATCGATGTAGCAGTCCTTGATAAAAGTGTAAAAAATAAAATATTTGCCAATATTTATAAGGCATTTTTTGAAGATTATAAAGAATCAATTAAATGTTCAGAAGAATTCTCTCAAATTACTTGTTCATATCCTGAGAACGATGCCCCAAGTGAAGAATTAAAAAAGCAATTGAGCGATAAATACAAGGTTAAATTTATTCTAAGAAATAACCAACAACTGAATAAAAACTATCAATTAAGAATCAAACTTATCCAACTAGAACAACTCGATGGCGAAGATATACGATTAGGCCTTGAGCAAATAAGTGGAAGCTTAGGCGATTTTTTAACGATTCCCCTAGAAAAAATCGTGCAAAAAAATCAACTTCTTTTATCCCAGAAAAAAGTTAAGGTAAGTACTCTTGCAGAACCACAAACCCTTATTCGCCCTCAAACTCCTGCTGAATTGCAAATTGGGGCCGATATCCCCTTTAAAAGTACCAATTCAAGCAACGTTCAAAGCACCGATTGGAAATTTGCAGGACTAAAAATAAAAGTGGCCATTGAAAACTTTAACGACAAAATTAAAATCAATTACGAAACGGAACTTACTCAACCAACGACAGATCAAAATGGTATGTCCAGCGTAAATGGAAATAAAGAAAAATCATCAGTCGTGATCGCTCTACAATCTGCAACAAAAATTTTCCAGATTTCATTAAGAACTGAGGGGAATTCAACAGACCAAATGCCTTACTTGAGTCGAATCCCCATTCTAGGAGAACTATTCAAGTCTAAAAGCACTCAAAGCAATTTTAAAACAATCACAGGAATTATTGAGGTAACTGAAAATGATGAATGAACAAATACTGCAGAACTACCAAAATGATGTATTAGATCTTTTTAAAATGCACTACAGAAAATTATCAGTAAAAGACCTCAATATTCAATTTAAAACCGTCCTTATGTCTACTTTTGAAGAATTGGGGTTGAGAGATTTTCAAGAAAAAGATGTCTTTTTCTTAGAAGAATGGTTCAAATTAATTCATGAGCAAACTTTTATAAAAGATCTCATTCCAAATAAAGAGATGAATGAAATTATTTTTCATTCCAATAATTTTGTACAAGTCCTGTCATCAAACAAAAAAGAATCGCACCACATTAAAAATCTTTCGCTAGAAGATTATCAACTCAGCTTTGAATTGCTTGCCTTAAAGCACAATGCTTCATGGAACTTCTCTCATCCCTTTGTCAGTTTTTTCTCATTAATATTTGATCACCCTTTTAGGGTCACACTCATTCATTACTCCACTTCGGCCAATTCAAAATCAAAAATTTTCTTACGTTCGCTTAAAAAAACTTCGCCGACACTTGACCTTTTTCAAGAGAAGTCAAAGACGATTGATTTTTTAACAGAGCAACTGCATTCTAAAAAAAACATTCTCATCTCTGGAAGTACAGGATCAGGAAAGACCACATTTTTGCGGGCCCTCATAAATGAAATCTCACCTCAGGAACACCTCATTGTTTTAGAAGATACTCATGAAATCGTAAGCGCCTCCCCTCAACACACATCCCTGCTTGCCCAAAATGAGTTATTAAACAAAAGCCTTAAGGATTATTGTGCCTACGCTCTTCGCATGAGCCCTGATAGACTCATCATAGGGGAAATGCGCTCTTCTGAAGTCGTCCCTTTTTTACTAGCAATGAACACTGGACACAAAGGTTTAATGAGCACTGTACACGCAAATAGTGCAGGCGATGCATTGACTAGAATTGCCCTTCTCTTTTCATTATATGCTGAGAATAAAGAATTAGATTACAAGCTCGTCACAAAATTGGTTTGTAAAAACATTGATTTCGTTGTGCACATGGAAGATAAAAGAATAAAACAAATAGCTCGAGTTCTGGGGTCAGAGGGCGAAACTCCCTATTTTGAATTAATTTATGAAAGAGAGTAGTTTTTATCATTTTTGTCTATTTAAAGGCCTTACCCTGTCTAAATTTTAGGCAAATTAACGATGTATTCTATATAAAATTCAAGACCACGGCCCTTGCTTATATTTTTGGTATCCTATTCAAAAACTAATAGGATAAGGTTTTGAATTTAAAAATCGTCTGTTTTCTTATTTTTTGCCAA
>JAGOVS010000123.1 GCA_018060625.1 Bacteriovorax sp.
AAACTAATTCGAAACCGGGGACGCCCTTTTTAAGACAAGGACGGGCTATCGCCCACTTTGATACTTCTTTTTTGGTTTTTAAACGAAAAAATATCGTTGTGAAATATACTCTTCTTAAATAAGAATATTGTATTCGTGCCCGGTGGGCCGGGGCTTGGGCCTATATCGTTTCTACCAGTTACCGAATTCATAAATGGTGTGAACATTTATCACTACTATCCGAGTGGTACTGACGAACAAGAAAATAGCGATCAAGATTTTAACTATGCTACTCAATTAAGAGAGTTAAAGACTGAAATCGAAAAAATTAAGAATCCGATTATTATTGGTCATTCATTTGGTGGAGTAATTTCTACGAATTTAGTCATTCAATCACCCAACTTGGTTCATTCATTGATTTGTATCGCAGCTCCGTTCTCTTCAAAGATTTTTGAAGCTGCAAGTGATATTTTTAATAAATTTCAAAACCAAGAAAGCAATCTTGTAAATGAGAGATTCAAAAATGATCCGACAAATGAAAACTACAAAGACTGGTTCTCTTTTTATGGAGACCTTTATTTTACAAAAACCAATGTAGATTTTGGAAAGAAAATGATTCTAGAGGATTCAGCTTGTGCAAATTCATATCTAGCGGCACGAAGTGAATCAGCAACTAAAGAATCACTTCTGGCCGAGATTAAAAAGGTGCAGAAAAATAAATTATTTATTTTAGGGAGCGAAGACAAACTACTGCCATCTGCAATTCTTATGAAAGATGCCGAAGCAGGAAGTTTTAAAACAAATACAATTGAAGATGCTGGTCACTTTGTTCACTTCGACCAACCCCAAAAGGTGGCAGATGTAATCAGTGAATTCATTAAAGAGATGGGAGAATAAAAATGAAAACGATGTTAAGAGTATTATCAATCTTTTTAGCCGTGGGAGCAATTTCACAAACAATTTACAGTTATGCTCAAGACTCTGAGCCTCTATCAATCGAAGTTGAAGAAGCTGCGATCATGAGGCTAATTGAGATGAAGCAAAAAGTGGACACACAAGGTTTTACTTTTGAAGAAAGCCAAGAAGAAACTGCATTTCCACAGATTAAAACTGAAGAACAATTTAAAGAGGCCTTTGCTCGTCACGCTCTTCGCTATATTGAAGCCATAGACGGTGAAGATGCTCTAATTAGAGTTATCAAAATGCCTGAGTTTACAAGTCTTAGAAGTCGTGGAGAACCGGGAATCTAATGATTAAAGATAATGGCAAATATTTAGGATCAATAATGATGTTTGGGTTTGGACTGCTGGCCTTATATCGCTGGCAGCAAACTCATCTCATTTTTTTCTTATTATTAGTTCTAAGAGATTTTGTTGCAGGATACTTCTTTCTAAAAAGGGAATCTGCCCAAGTGACATCTGGAAAGTTGGCTTCTTTCGCTGCCTATTTATCATCAGCGATGCCGCTTTTATACTTTGGGCCAGATCATGCAACAAAAGAAATTCTTCTTGCATCTGATATATTGGCCATCATTGGCTTTCTGTTCGTAGCACTCGCAACAATTGAGCTAGGAACTTCCATCGGTATTTCACCAGCTAAAAGATCACTGGTAAAAAGTGGTATTTACAAATGGGCCAGTCATCCAATGTATGTGGGGTATGTTCTATCTGAGTTGGGGATGAGTCTAATAAACTTTAATAATATTTTTATTCTAATTATTTCAATGTCATTTTATTCACTACGGGGAAAGTCAGAAGAAGAAATGCTGGAAAACTAGACTGCCAAATCGCTGGTAGTGAAATTGAATATCCAAGATTATTTCCCTCAACACTTTTTCACTTTATGTCACAGAAAAAATCTAACATTAGCAATATCAGTCAAGTAATTACGAAGCAATTAGCATAATATAATCTTATGAAAGAGACTTACAAAAAAAGAATTGGGAAAGCATGTGATTATATTTCGGAAAACCTAGAGGATGATCTATCGCTCGAAATGTTAAGTCAGGTGATAGAAATTTCCAAATTCCATTTTCATAGATTGTTCGCCGTTCATACGGGAATAAATGTTTATAATTATATTCTGTTGCAAAGATTAAAACGAGCTTCTTATCAGCTTGTCTTCAATAAAGATATAAAAATTATAGATATAGCTATTAACGCCAAATTTGATAGTCCCGAGGCTTTTTCAAGGGCATTTAAAAAAAAATTTAATGTAACACCATCTGAGTTTAGAAAAAAACCTAATTGGGAAATATGGCATAAAAAATATACTTATCAAACATTAACAGGAGAACAGGAAATGGAAGTAAAACTAATCAACTTTGAAGAGACACAAATTGCCGTACTTGAACACAAAGGCCCCCCAGCGAGTCTAAATAATACAATCCCAAAGTTTATTGAATGGAGAAAGTTTACAGGACTATCTCCAATTGTAAGTTGCCGAACATTTGGGATTGTCTACAATGACCCTAACAACACTCCTCCTGAGGAATTTCGTTTTGACGTTTGTGGTGAAATAATAGCCGAAGTCCCCGAAAATAAATATGGCGTTACTCAAAAAACAATTCCGGAAGGGATTTGTGCTGTGATTAGACATATTGGTTCACATGATACAATGGACGAAAAAATTTACTATCTCTACAGAGATTGGCTGCCGAAAAGTGGAAAAGAAATTCGAGATTTTCCACTTTATTTTCAATATCATAATTTTTTTCCAGAGACAGCAGAGAACGAACTTATAACTGATATCTTTTTGCCAATTAAGTAGCTTTGAGCTAACACAAAAATTCATAATAAGAATTATTCTCGATGGCTGAGGCAACTAATTACATCACATTTTTTTAAATAAAGTAGCGCTACTATTGCGACAACAGTAGCGCTTCTATTTCGGCTACTATTTTCCCCCCTCTCCCCATAGCTCAAATAACTGAAATCATTCCTAAAATCTAAAATGCCAAGTCTGGCACAGCTCGTGAAATATGTACTCCACAGGAAGGCAATTAAATGCTTCGAGGAGGAGTCATGAGCATAATGTGTAAATCAAAATTTAAAGAAGGGATTCTCTTTCCAGTTCGTATCATTGGAAAAATATTTTCTTCAATCGGCAAGTTTCTAGGAAAAGACATTAACGAAGGTCGCTTGAATGAAATCAAAGCGCAACATCTTTACTTGGCTGCCAAAAGCCAACTACCAAACCATAAAGGATTATAAAATGAAGAACCGAATGGAAGTAATTTGGCCTGCTCATAAAATTCAAAAACGCATGGATCAGCAGGTTCAAAGTGATTATTTGAAAGAGTCTAGCAAGAATGAAGAAGTAACATTTTCAAAATTAAAACTTAATGACCTTGAGTCAGAGATTGTTCGAGAAAAAGTAGCAAACTTACCCACAGGTGAACTCGCTGTTATTTATCTCAAGTTCTGGGAAGGTCTTTGTGAATATGAAATATCAAAAGCACTTTGCATTTCAACCGTGGCAGTAAAAAAGATGCTCTCATCTGCCCTAGAGCGCTTGAGAAATGACTTCATTCATTTACAAGAGCCAGAGTGTGCTTAGGAGGATTCAGTTAAATAGTTAACTCGTTGGTTGGTATTGGAAAGTTATTAATAAATTTTGGAGAAAATATGAAAACAGAACAAGCAAAACAAACTAAGCCACTTCTTCTATGGTGGTTTGACAAAAACACAAACAAGAATCTTCCTGCTGGCGTTGCCTTTTATGACGAAAAGTTCTCTGAATATCGACTCAAACTCGATATTCACCCTGATACTCAATATTATTTAAAGCCGACGGGATCTCAAAGCGAAGATGTTCTTTACCGTGCTGAAGTTGTTATTAAAAAAGATGGAAAATTTCATCAACGAAAAGTAATCGGTGAAGGATTCTCCTCAAAACAAACTAAGGGTGATGTCTATGTTGACTTCGGGCCTTATTCAAAAACTTTAGTCATGGGGATGAACAATGAATAAGGAAAATATTATTTCAATGGTGTTTATCTTCGCTCTGGTCGCATTTGTAGCATTCATGCCTGACCTTGCTCATGCACAATTTGCAGGTGGATTTGAATCAAAGATGCAAGGACTCACTACGAAGCTTATTACTGTCATCCTACCATTGGTGAGCGTACTAGGTCTTGTCTATGCAGTCATCCTTGCCCTAACTGGTGATGGTGCCGCGAAAGGAAGAATCATCATGGTAATTGTCTGCTCAATTATCGGTTTCATGGCACCACATATAATTGGATGGTTCCAATCAGCAGCAGGCCAATAATGGAAATAAACTCATCTACTGTTCATCGAAGATTAGATGCAAAAATCAAGATCGTGGGCCTTGAGGCCCATGATCTTCTTTTTGTCCTTCTCTTTGCGGCGATAATGAACTTGATATTTGGTCAAACACCATTCGGGACAATCATGGTCTTTGTCATACCAATTATCATGGCTTTAATTTTATTTTTTATAAAAAGAAATAAGCCCGAAAATTATTTGATCCACTTAATTCGATTTCACATTGAGCCGGGCCATTTAAGCGCTGGTGAGACTGATAATTATGAAACAAAACGAAACAGGAAAATTTATGTCGAATAACACTCTTGCAAACAAACTACCATATTGGCACTTTCATCATGACTATATGGTTTTCATGGATGGATCATTCGGATTAGGCTTTAAAATAGATGGTGCTGATATCTCATCGGCTTCTAATGAGACGATTAACAATCTTAGTAAAAAATTTGAAACACTTCTGGTTTCTTTAGATGAAGGAATGAAAATTCAATTAGTCTATGATGTAAAAGCCAATATTGAATCTATTCTGGATGCACATAAAAGTGCATCTACTGAATCAGTAGATATTTATAAACCTATTTCAAAAGCTCGATTTGATCAATTTGAAGAAATTGCCAATGATGGAGGATTTTATAATCCCGACCTCTACATTTTCGTAAGAAGTCAGCATAAGCAATTATCCCAAAAGAAATTTTGGCAAAAGCAGGAACATTTTGAACAGATCACTCAGGAATCATTTCAAGCAGCTCTTTTTTACTTTGAAAGGCAAATTAAGACAATTGAATCAAGCCTGAGGCAAATGAACTTTAATCCATCGAGATTAAGTTCAGAACAATGGTTTAAACTTGTTTTTGAGTATTTTAACTCAGATCGCAGCGAGAGGATTGGAGTTCCCAATCTACGAGAGTTTTCGGAAACTAATCAGCAAAGCTTTTCTTCTCAGGTGACTTTAACTGATGTGCTTGTAGATAATGATTCGCTTAAGATAGGCAATCTCTTTACCCGTTGTGTGAGCTTAAAAACTTTACCAGAGGGACAAACTCAAGCAGCTATGGCGGAAATTTTAACAAAGCTTCCTTTTCACTACAAAATAGTTCAAACGCTTAAGGTTTTAGAGCAGAAAAAAGAAGCTGACCGCTTACAGGTACAGAGAAGACTTACAAACAGTATGGCCTCTGGAAATGGACACGTTACGGATATTGAGTCTGAATCCCAACTAGAGCAAATTGAAGGCCTTATCCGTGAATTACTTGAAGGTTCTGAAAAACTTATCTCGATGGAAACAAATATATACTACTCTGCAAAGGATAAAGAAAAACTAGATCAAATGGGAGATGAAATTCTAAAAGCATTACGTCAAATGGGTGGCTGCGAAGGTGTGATTGAAACATTACCAACTCTAGACCTGTTTTTTAACAATGCCCCTGGAGTATGTGACTTTTCACGAGCAAAAAAAGTTAAATCAAGCAATGCCTCGCACCTTACGACCATGCTTGACTATTGGAGAGGAAATAAAAAACCAGTATGTTTGCTTCCAAACAGAGATAGCGTTTTATTTTCCATTGATCCATTTGCGAAAGAATTGCCTAATTGGAATGGACTCATCTTTGGAGGTTCGGGCGCTGGTAAAAGCTTTACGATATCTCAGCTTATGCTTCAATTTTATGGGCAGAGTCCAACTCCAAAAATTGTGTGGATTGATAACGGTGCCTCTTCTGAAACATTGCTTGATGTTTTAGATGGTGAATTTATTAATCTGAATCTTGATTCAAATATTTGCCTAAATATGTTTGATCTGCCAAAAGGAGAAAAATTACCATCACCAACAAAAGTAAAACTGATCCTAGGAGCACTCGAATCTATTATCAAGGAAGATGACTCAAACGGACTTCCCAAAAGAGACAAAGCCCTATTAGAAGAAGCAATCTTTTTGACATACAACCGTTGCAAAGAAAAAACACCTACACTTTCTGATTTCAAAGAAACTTTAATGTCTCATTCAAATAAGGCATTAAAAGATTATGCTGAAATTCTGTATTCATGGACGGGACAAACGGCTTACGGAAAAATGCTTGATGGTCATACGAATATTCAGCTCTCAAAAGACTTAGTAACAATTGAAATAAAAGGTTTAGATACTTATCCAGACTTACAGAATGTGTTTCTGCTCCTTTTGACTGATTTCATAAAGAATGAGGCTGCACATGATTTGAAACGTCCTTATCTACTTATCATTGATGAAGCTTGGAAGTTGTTTGAAACAAAAAGTGGACTTAGCTTTACACTAGAGGCGTATCGTACATTTAGAAAATTCAATGGTGGAATTTGGTGTATCAGTCAGAACTATAAAGATTTCCTTTCTAGTCAGGAAATTAAAAATGCGATCTTCCCAAACACTACAAGTATTTTTGTTTTAAGACAGAGAAAAATTGATTGGAAAGATTTTCAAGAAGCAATGGACTTAAATGATAACGAAATTGAAGTGATCAAAAGTTTAGAAATAGTTAAAGGAAAATACTCTGAATTTTATTTCCTTCAAGACGAGAATCGTGCCGTTTTACGGTTAACGCCAGACCCATTGAGCTATTGGATTTGTACCAGTGATGGCCACGACAAGTCTCAAATTCAAGACTTGCAATCGCAGTTTCCCAACTTATCGAAAATCGAAGTTTTATCAAAGCTTGCAAACAAAACTAAGGAGGCATCATAAGAAATAAATTGATGGTTGGATTAATTGTCTCATCACTAGCTTTTACTCCTTTTGAGTCTAAAGCATTTTGGGGTGATGGCGGTGCAGGATGGGCCAATGCTGCGTACTTGGCCAAGATATTGACGGAAAATATTCGTCGCTATCAACAATTAAAATTAATGATTGATCAGGCAAAGAATAGTGATCAGTACATTCGATTAATTAATCAAGGGATTGAGAACTCCATCGGTCTCATGAATTCGTTACCCGTTAAAGATGAAAGAATTTTAGATGAGCTAAGAACATTTCAGACAGCAATGAACTCAGTCAATCAGATTTATGGGGCTATTCCCAAGAGCGAAGAAGCTGCTTTGCAACTTCTTCATGACCAAAGTGTAGCTGAAAGTCTGAAGATGGTTAATGCTTCAAAAGAGTATAGCCGCCTTCAAGAGGAAAATGCGGTGAAAATTTCTATTCAAAGTAGACAAGCGTCTCCCAAGGGAGCCGCTAGAATGAATGCTGAAGTAAATGCTCAAATTCTTCATACTCTAAATCAGCTATTAAGAGTAAATGGACAAATGCTTAAGCTACAAAGTGAATCACTGGCCCTTAACAACAAAGATGGAAAAGATTCAGTCCTTGGGCATCAAAAAGTTAAGCAAGATTTGAAAAATGGTCTCACAAGCTTTCGTGGCGACTTTAACCTACCTCGATTCTAATGTTTGAGTATTTACCAGAGGTATGTAGGGAGCTTCACGCTCAGATTTTGCAAATCTATTGGATATTAATAGTTCCATTTTGTGTTCTGTTAATCGTCT
>JAGOVS010000124.1 GCA_018060625.1 Bacteriovorax sp.
GAATACGGCCATTGAAGCACTAAAGGCCGATTCAACTTTTGATCTTATTATTTCAGATTATAATATGCCCGGATCAAATGGAGGGAAGTTATATCTCTTTAATAAAGAAAATCAGAAAATCCCATTTTTTCTCATGTCAGGCGGTATATTAAAAGATTATAAAGAATTTAATGATTTCAAAGAAACCAATTCTCTGAATCAATTTTTCAATAAACCTTTTGAAGAAGAAGAACTTATAACGGCCACAAAAAGAATTTTAGAAATTAAGTATCCTCCTAGTGCTCCAGCAGAAGCGCCCTCTATTGATTCTCAATATGTTAAGGTGAAGTTATCGCATTACTTGGATTTTACAACTTCGAGTACCGATGTCTTTATTAAACTCTCTGATAATAAATATACCAAAATAGCCAATATCAATCCCGAAAACCAACCTGAAATTGACTTACTTAAGCATTATCAAAGTCGAGGAATTGAATTTATTTACATTGGAAGGGCCTTTTTTCACTCATTAGTTCATGATATCTATAACCGTTTTCACCAGGGCCTCCTTAATCCTGAAAGTCCTGCTCCACTCATTTTCTCAGGCATTCAAATGAACATAAACCTGGAAGGTCTTCGGCAAATTGGCCTCAATGACTTCCAAATTCAAGCGACCAACGATCATATTGAAAGTGTCATCAAAACTCTCCTGCAAAACCCAAAGTCCCAAGAACAATTTCAAAAGTTTTGTGAACAGCGAGGATTTGCCATTGGCCACTCAATGCTTCTGATCTATATGGCCGGAAGAATTTGTCTTGAAACAGAATTAAATTTCGCTTCAACTATGAAAAAAATATGTATGGCCGCTTTCTACCATGATCTTAGCCTCTTTGATTCTGATGCATTGGAAGACGAATTGCGACCTATTGATATTAGCGATCCGGAACTTTTAAAGAGAATTATCAATCATCCTTACTCTTCAGCTGAATATCTTACAGAGGGAATGGAAATCATTGAAGATACCCGCAAAATTATTTTAGAGCACCATGAATTGCCCGAAGGAGATGGATATCCTAAAAAATTGACCGCCCACCAAATCTCCCCACTCAGTTGCCTTTTTATATTATCTCATCATATCTCGTTGTGCCTGCTAAGAAATGAATTCTCCAAAGAGCGACTGAGTGACTATCTCGTCAACTCTGCTCCTAGTTTTCGTCTTGGGAATTTTGCAAAATTTTACAAGGCCTGTGAAATTATTTTCGTACAAGACACATCAAGGTCTCAAAATGCTGGGTGAAGGGAAACATATCAAAAAGCTGCAGACTTCGAATGTTGTAGTTATCTTTAAGTTCTTCAAAATCTCTTTGCATTGTTATAGCGTTACAGCTTGAATAATAAATGAACTTCGGATCAATTAATTTAATCTGATTTATAATCGATGTGTTTAAACCTCTTCTTGGTGGATTGACAAGAACGGCTTCAAATTTTTGATCAGTCGACTTTAAATAATCATCTACATCCATTGCATAAAATGCAATTTGCTTATGATTTATTAGATTTGCCCCGAGGGCACAATCAATGGCCTCTTTTGAAATTTCAACTCCTACTACCTGATCACACCATCTGGAGGCATAAAATGAAAACGCACCCACTCCACAATAGAGATCAATCAGAGATTTTGGACGATCTGCCTTAACTTCCTCTGATAGAGCATTGTAAAGTTTTTTTGCCATCGCTGGAGTCACCTGAAAAAAACTTCTTGCTCCCAAAGTCAGTTTAAACTCATCAAAACAGTGTTCAATCACTTTTTTGTTAGTGAGAATCAATTCTTCCTCACCTTCTATGATTGCCTGATGAATAGGCTGAATATTAGCTGTAATGACTGCGACTTCAGGATACAGCGCAGTGAACTTCCGAGCTCCCGTTTTCAGTCGATCAAGGGACTCTTTAGACCTAAGTACAAATCTCACTAAGAATTCATTTTCACTTTTTGAAATCAAAAGATATTTGATTTCCCCTTTTTTTGTTTTTAAATCATAGGGGATAATTTTACAACTCTCAAGCAGCTCTTTTAATTGAGGTAATAGATCATTAATTCCCTCACTATGTAGTGGACAATTTTCCAGAATTTTAGGCGTACCGATTGAATTATAAAAACCAAAATGCACAAGGTTATCGATTGAAAAAACGGCAAACTTCGCTTTTGATCGACTGTGCGCCTGGCCCAAATTTAAAACGCTAGATTCTTTTATGCAGTTAACTTGATTTGGAAAAAGTTTCTGCAACTCTTCATTTTTTAACTGAACACCTTGATCATAACTTCGGTCTAAAAGATCACATGTTTGACAAAAAGAATTTTGAAAATAAGTACATTTCATAAAAGACGAACTCTTGCTTTCTTGTAAGGGTAATTCTATTGTTTACAAGATTGATTCTAACATAATTTAATGAGGAATATTAGATGAATTATACACTGATTGGCTCTTTCACTTCGCCCTACGTTAGAAAATTGAGACTTTTTCTTTTCAGCCTGGGTACTTATGAATTTAAATCAATTAATTATTTAGAACAAAAAGATAGTGAATATTTAAAATCGATTAATCCTATTAATCAAATTCCCATTTTGCTAGATGGAGAAGTCAAAATTTTTGATTCTAGGGTTATCTATAATTATCTTGCAAAAAAACATCACCTAAGGCCTCTTTCAATTGAAGAAGAAAATAAACTCTCGGCCATTGATGCTGCTTTAGATACCTCGATTAATCTCTTTTCTTTGCGAAGAGGGGGCTTAGACCTTAATGCGCCAAACGCCTATATTGAGCGCCAACAAGAGCGAATCCCACTCATTTTATCCTATCTCTCTTCCTGGGTGAGCACTCTTGATCCCAAAAATCCAGATCATTGGAATTTTCTGACAATGAGCCTGTACTCTTTTCTCTACTGGGGGGAATACAGAGAAATTGTAAGCCTTGACCAATATCCTGAGCACAAGTTTTTTTTAGAACAATTTAAAAATGCTCCTGGAATTTTAGAAACAAATCCTCCGCCAGCTTAAGCGGCTTTTTTTTCTGTGTTCTTTTTTTCTTGCATGATATCTTCAAGCTTCATGCGATTTAAAAAGTTTGAAAAGGCCATCCATATAGCGAGTCCATTAAGGTCGCGAATCTGGGGAGGTAGAAACTTTGGCAGCATGACCACTCCCTCTTTGTGATAATCATAAAGAACTGGTAGGTCTTCAAGTGTTACCTTGCCTGCAAATAAAAATGGAATTAAGTCTGCTCGGCCTTCTTTAATAGTCGTTCGCATGAAATTATAAATCATGACAAAACCTTTAAGATAAGCAATATCTTTTGTAAAAGGAGATCCTCCTTCTAAGTTGGCCCCTCTAAAAATTCGACCGGCATTGCGAATGGCATCGATATCGCCCAATCCTTTTTCACGATAGAAATCAATAACCTCTAAAAGATTGGCGCCCTCTTCGGCCATTTGGCAGGCAATTAATCGATCATTTAATCTTTTTGCTCTTCTCGGGAACAGGGCAAAATTAAATAATTCCATAATGACAGCAAGACCTTCTTGCGTGACGGTAGAACAAGGAGGTCCTTTTGAAAGCCACTTTGCAAAGGGCTGATTGAGTCCATTTAACGTTGTTCCAAGGTGAACCCATCCTTCATGAACTTCAAATGTATCTAAATCACGACTAGAGAACATCATCCCTTTTTTTATTTTTATGTAATCTGAACCAGCAGAAGCATCAGAGACAATACCATCAGATAATTTAATCTTAATATTTTCGCCTTCAAAATACTTTTCTAAGCGAATTTTTAATTGATCAACAACCATTTCAGCAGTCATGTTTTTCTCGTAGACTGCCCCTAGCTGCCCTTCGTTGAGAGAGTTTAACAAAGAAGTCATAATCGTTGCAAGATCGGAAAGTTTTGTTTTCCCATCCCCCATTATTTCAGTTGGAGACCCATAAAGCTTTTTAGAATATTCATAAAATTCTTTTTTTCCTCTATTCATTAACATATGAATGACATCTTCATATTGTAAGCAATTTCTTATTAAGATCTTTCCAAGTGGATCACTTGCTCCTAATTCTCTAGATATTTTCATCCTCAAATTTTTGAATTCAATTAATTTATTATCTGGATCGTACTTCAGAGGATTAGCATTATAATCAATTTGGGGAATATTTTTGAAGTGGGATTTTATCAATGCCACTTCAACTTCTTCATTCCATTTTACGGCATCTAAAATTTGGATCGGCTTTTGAGCGCTATTTAAAAGTAAGGAAAGCTCTAATATTTTATTTTTATATTTTAAATCTGACAAAGTCCTACCTTTTCCCTTCTTTCTCGGAAAAATTCAGGTTAAATCCTTGACTCCAAAATTTTTTATCTTTTTCAACTTTTATCGTTTTAGAACTCTCTCCTTTCACAACCTCTGCTTCAACTAAATACTCTTTCTCTGAAACTCTAGGCTTTATTAATCGAACTTCGATGATTTGCTCTTCTCCCTCTTTAGGAGCTGGCCAATTTTTGAAATCAAGTTGGAGCTTCTGCTCTTCGTAAACAGTTTTGGACATCAGGCAGCCCATAAGGACATCACCGTTATTCACCACTGGATTGCTCGCTGAATATGTTTTTGAGCATACTGAATGTTCATTTTTAAAATGCAGCACGCTCTCTCTTGGAGAATTTTTCGTGCGTAGAAAATGAAGCACGACGGGCAAATCATCTCGTTCAAATGAAACAACCCCCAAATCCTGCTCCTCATTTTTCAACTCAAGGCGCTTATTAACCTCAATAACTTTTGTACAACTCACGCAGGGAAGTTCGATCACGCCAGACTTTTTCACCTCTTGCGGAACCTTTTTAAGAGAATGAATCATTTCCCCATAGTTATTAACTCCCTCAGCTCCACTATCAGAGAAAGCTTGAGAAGAGTAAAATAGAAAGACCGTCATTAAAGACCAATAATTTGATTTTTTCATAGTAGACTTATCGGTTACTAAAGGCATAAACTTGAGCAAAAAGGTACACTTTTTAATTTTTCCCATTTCCCTCTTTAAGTTATGAGAAATAGACTCGGCTCCTATAAAAAAATCCTCATCAGCCCCTCTCTTTTGAGAGTCAATAAAGATTACTTACAGGAAAATCTTAAGGCGCTCATGAGCATGTCCCTCTTGAAAGAAGATTTAGCGACTCTCTATATTTTACTTTTCCTAAGAATTAAACACCCCAAAAATTGGCTGCAAAAATTCCAAACCCCGCCATTATCAATTGTGCCCGCAGCACCACTCCTTGCCATGATCCCAGAATCTTTTGCTTTAAACGCATGGGAGCGGGAAAAGCTAAAAGGTGTAAGTGGCCCTCAACTCTTTTCTTCTTTTCATCTAAAAGGAATCCCTCAATCCATTAACCATACAATGATTCATTGGTACCAAGGTTTATGGAAAATTGAGACCCTCTTTCATATACCCAACTCCAGAGAACTCCTAAGACAGCAAGTAAAAAACACTCGTTGTATCACACTCATCATTGACCCCACTAAAATCGATCAACTCGTTCTTGGGGCCCGAGATCCTTTAAGTTTTGTCTTGCACGATCTCATGCATGCTAATCAATTTTTTGATCAAAAAGATTCCCTCTTAGGCCAACTAGGATTCTATCAACTTGCCCAAGAGATGTATGATCGCCCTGAATTAAATGCTCTGCTGAAAGCGGATAAAAACTTTAAAAAAGAATTTGAATATGTTGTCTCAGACATGAATGCCTACGTCATTCACCTGTTCAAATGTTTAAAATCTTCAATTTATCGGACTATTGAGGGAGAGAAATTTTTTGCGCAACTATTGTTATGGTGGAATATGAACGAAGCTCAAAAAGTTGCAGCAATAAAAATCAACACTCCACTTTTTGGACCAGAAGATGAAATCATTCTCAAAGCATTTTTTGAAAGCAAACAGGAGATCTTTCTATGATCAATGAACCAAAAAAAATTCTCATCTTAAATGGCTCCTTGGGTGGGGCCTCTGGAAACACTTCTGAATTGATAAAGGTCGCGACAGAACACCTTACTAAAAGCAGTTCACAATTTGAAGTCATTCATCTTGATAAAGCTCATCCCGATATAGCTTCTAAGCTCTCTTGGGCCGATGGTTTTATATTTACTTCTGGGACTTATTGGGACAGCTGGGGAAGCCCTTTGCAAAAATTCTTAGAAGAGACGACTCAATTTGAGGCCAGTGATCTCTTTCTCTTTAAGCCGGCCGCCGTTATGATCACCATGCACTCAGTAGGAGGAAAAGAAGTCCTCTCCCGCTTGCAAGGCGTCTTAAATACCATTGGTCTCTTAATACCCCCTATGAGTGGTCTTGTTTATGCTCTCTCTACCCATCTTGCCATGAAATCCCCAGATCAGAGCTTTAACGACGATTTTTGGGGTCTGGAGGACGTTGAGGTCGTTATTCATAATCTTCTCACGGCCATCAAGAAAAAGCATGATTTCAAAGCGTGGCCAGTTGACCGCAAGGACCCGAAACGCAAATGGCTGGAGCACTAGATCTTGCTCATTGTTACAGTGAAAACTAAGATAGAAAAATATTGAACAATAATAATTTAGAAAAGGATTACCAAATGATTTCAGAAATATTTAACCCAAAAGATTGGATTGAAGTTCCAGGATTTAAATTTCTCGATATCACTTACCATCGGGCGGTTCATCAAGGAACAGTAAGAATTGCCATCAACCGACCTGAAGTGAGAAACGCCTTTAGACCTAATACCGTTGATGAGCTTTTTCTTGCTCTCGATCATGCTCGCGTGTCGGCAGACATAGGTGTTGTCCTTCTCACTGGCAATGGCCCCTCTCCCAAAGATGCAGGCTGGGCCTTTTGTGCCGGAGGAGATCAACGAATTCGCGGTAAAGACGGCTATAAGTACGAAGGTGCTGATAGCAATGGCGTTGGAAACTCTAAGGTTAATCTAGCGCGACTTGGTCGCTTGCATATTCTGGAAGTCCAAAGACTTATTCGCTTTATGCCTAAAATTGTTATCGCCGTTGTTCCAGGTTGGGCGGTCGGTGGAGGACACTCTCTCCATGTGGTGTGCGATCTCACACTCGCTTCAAAAGAGCACGCAGTCTTTAAACAAACTGATCCCGATGTGGCCAGCTTCGACTCAGGATATGGGTCTGCCTATCTTGCACGTATGGTGGGGCAAAAGCGCGCGCGTGAAATTTTCTTTTTAGGAAGAAACTATTCGGCCGAAGAAGCTTTTCAAATGGGAATGGTTAACGCTGTCATTCCTCACAAAGAACTCGAAAACGTCGCCCTGGATTGGGCCCGCGAAATAAACTCGAAATCTCCGACGGCCATGCGAATGTTAAAGTTTGGCTTCAATATGATAGATGACGGTCTCGTTGGTCAACAGTTGTTTGCCGGCGAAGCTACGCGCCTGGCCTATGGGACTGAAGAGGCCGAAGAAGGACGAAACTCCTTTGTTGAGAAGCGTCCTCGTGATTTTTCAAAATACCCTTGGCATTATTAAACAGAGAAATGGCATTGACGAATCAGTGCCATTTCTCTTAGTATAAACCTCTCACAATGCCTTGGTGGTGGAATGGTAGACGCAGTGGATTCAAAATCCACCGTCCGTAAGGATGTGCGAGTTCGAGTCTCGCCCGAGGCACCAAAATTTCAAAAAGTGGATCACACATGAATGACAAAAATCAAAAAGACATTCGCTGGATTCAAAGATTAAATCACTTCGAAAAAGCTCTA
>JAGOVS010000125.1 GCA_018060625.1 Bacteriovorax sp.
TTATTTTTTACCTCATGTTCCTCAATGTGGTTGCACCGTGGGCAGACTGTTGATTCCGTTCAGGGAGGAGAGAGCACAGCAACAAAGAATACAGCGATGGTTCCAAAGGAACAATACGATGAGTTGGTCAGAAAATATCAAGACTTGCTAAATTCTTCAAAACAAAAAAGTTCCGCTGAGGTTTCTCAACGTGCAATGACTGCGGATTTAACAAGTGATGTAAAAGGTGACGTGAAAAAAGAGGATATTCAAACGAAGCCTGAATTAGGGATGAGTTCGGCAATAGATCCTTCCGAACTTGTTAATCATATAGATAAGGCCATTCCAGACTCTGCGATTGCAGAATCTGTTGACTCTCTAAGTTCTGACAAAGCAGGAGAGAAGTCGCTGGGGCCAATCGTACCAACAAGTCTTGGGGTTCAGCAAGTAAACGCCACTGACGATATTGATGACCAGATCTCAAAACTTAGAGAGGTTCAAGAATTGATTAAGGTCAATAAATTTGAAAATGCTCTTACCCTGTTGAAGGAATTGGAAAATTCAAAAGAAAAGCAAATTGTCGTACGAGCAAAAATAATGTTGGGAGATCTTCTTTTTACTCAAGGAGAATTTGATTTAGCCTCACAGGTCTATGAGGAAGTTGTAAAGAAATATGCCTTCTCAGGTTATGTTTTAAAAGCTTTAGGTAGATTAGTTTCTTGTAGCGAAAAGTTAAAACAACCAGATAAACAAGCAAAGTATTATTCACTCTTACATGATTTTTTTGAGGCAACTTAATTGAATAAATATTTTTTTGTAGTTATTCTTGCAAGCTTAATTCTTTCTCGATCCAGAGCAGAGGATTCAGTTGCTCCAGATTTAGAAGAAGTAAATGTCTTTGAATCGTTGAAAAAGACAGGAGATGCACCTGCCAATTCTGCTGATGTGAAAATGTCAAATTTAGAAGAGCAAGATGATCTTCAGTCATTAAAAGAAGATATTGGAGACGTTGTTTTTGATAAAGAAAAGGATAAGGAAACGAAGAAAGAGTCTAATGAATTAGTCAAGGGACCACTTAATGTTGAAAATCCGAAGGTAAACAATTTTGAATCAAGCACTGAGGAAAAAGCAGAGATTGTCGCAGACCAGACGGCAAATTTTGACATTGGGAATGAAGAAAAAAAGTTATTAGATCTATCGAAATTTGTTGATAAGAAGATAACAGGAAAAGAGTGGGATGATATTGCCATAAAGGCCAAGTTAGAAAAGTATGAAGTTCAAAGGGGAGATTACCTTTGGAAGATTTCAAAAAAATTATTCGGCTCAGGATTTTATTATTCTAAAGTTTGGGCACTCAATCCCCAAATCTCTAATCCTCATGAGATTGAACCAGGGACTGTTTTGGCCTTCGACACCGGTGATTCAGAGACTCTACCTAATGTTCAAGTAGGGGAATTTTCCGATGAGGAAGTTATCCCTAGTAAGACGGGAGGCAGTTCATATGCCGGAAATGGGGGAGAAAATCAGTCAAGCTGGATCAAAGAGAGAAAAAAATTAATAGATCAAGGGGTCTATTTTCAATTTGCTTCGGAAGAAACGTATGACGATTTAGAGCGCTTAGAGAAAATGCACAAAAATTTAGAATATGAAAAATATGACCCACCTCTCTCAAATGTCACGATCAAGGAGCCCTCTGATCAATATGACAATACAGGATTTGATAAGAATTCAAAAATTATTTTCAACTATAAAGAAGGATTTTTTCTCAATAGTTTTGTGACAACGAATGTTGTTCAAGATTTAGGTGAAATTAAGGCCACTCCTAAAGAGTCAGTTTTCATTCACAAACTTGATACCATTTATGTCAGTTTTGATAAGTCGGCCAAAGTGAAACCTGGGGATCTTTTTTCTGTCTACACTGCCGGCGGAGAAATTAAAAATCCGATTTCAGATCGCTCTGGGTTTGTCTATACAACCACTGCTCAGATAAAAGTGATTCGCAGTATTGATAATGTATGGGAGTGCATGGTTGTAGAGCAATCTGGGATAGTGCAAAGAAAAGATCGCATTACTGTATACACACCTAAAATTGGAAAAATTGCCAAGACGTTTAGTAAGCGAAGTATTGAAGCGGCCATTATTGGAAGTTACAGAGAATCTTTGACAGGGATTGCATTTGGGGATGTTGTTTATTTAGATCGAGGGCGTGCGGATGGAGTTGAGTTAGGGAATATTTTTGAAGTGTACTCCTTTGTTGATCGAGGGACTCAGAGAAAAATTACACCTAGCCCCACTTATAAAGTAGGCGAGTTAACGGTTATCAATATTACAGATAATTTTGCGACTGCTTTAGTGACAGGCTCTTCTAATGAAATAAGTATGGGGAGTATCGCGATCACCAAAACCCAGGAAGAGGCGGCCCGCGCTCTACGTTTGAAGAACAAAGATAAACTAAAAGATGTAAAAAAGTTGGAAGGAAAAGCGCTTGAAGAATTAGATGTTGAGCTTAATCTTGATGATGTAAGTCAAGACATTCTCAATAAAGCAGATAAGATTCAGTTAACAGAGGACGAGTTAGAAGAATTAGAGCGTCTTGAGCGTGATAAGTCTGTCATTAAGGATTCGGAACGCGATGTGAAAGAATTAGATCGTCTCGAGGGAGAAATTCAGGATTCTGAAAAATCTCTCAATGAGTCTAAAGTTGACGAAGATAAATTCTTGGAGCAGTCGAGTCTTGAAGACCTCGAGAAAAAAGCTAAGGACCCTGATCCAAATGCATTTGAATCAATTAATGAAATTGAAAAAGATATCGGTAAGAAATATATGGATGAAGATATCAACAATAAGGAAAATCCTTACGGTCTGACTGAGTTTGATCTTGAAGAAGTGGACGAGTTGTTGAATACTGGTTCAAAAAAGTAAAATATAATTTTTTAAGGTAAGAAATATGTGTGCTAAAGCTGTAGTAAAGAAATCGGCCGCAAAAAAACCTGTGGCAAGTAAATCTGTAACTAAAAAAACGGCCACTAAAGCAAGTAAAGTGGTTGCAAAAAAAGCAACAACTAAGCAGGGCGCAAAAGTTGCTGTAGATGAAGTTATGGTTTCTTCTGCCAGTCTAGGGACTTATGACTTAGTCGTGGTTGAGTCCCCCTCCAAAGCAAAAACGATAAAAAAATATTTGGGAAAAGGGTACCAAGTCGTGGCCTCAAATGGTCATATCAAGGATCTACCAAAATCAAAGCTAGGCGTCGATGTCAAAGACGATTTTGCCATAGATTTAGTTCCGATTACGGGGAAAAAAGATAAAATTGAACGTATTCAAGAGCTGGCCAAGCATGCCAACCATATTTATCTAGCTCCCGATATGGACCGCGAAGGGGAAGCTATTGCTTTTCACTTGGCAGAGGAAATTGGAAAAAAGAAAAAAATTTTTCGAGTTGTTTTTAATGCTGTTACTAAAACGGCCGTTAAAAATGCAATTGATAATCCTACGGAATTAAATCAACCAATGTACGATTCTCAGAAAACGAGAAGAGTTCTGGATCGACTGGTAGGTTATAAGATTTCACCTATTTTGTGGGACAAGGTTCAAAGAGGAATTTCTGCTGGGCGGGTTCAGTCAGTTGCTCTAAGAGTCATTGTAGATCGAGAAGAAGAAATTAAGAAATTTAATCCTGAAAAATGGTTCTCTATTCAAGGCGAATTAGAAAAAAAGAATATTGGTTTTGAAGTTCGCTATTATGGAGAGACAAGTAATAAGAAAACTGAACTTGATGGTGCAGACGCAGAGAAGCTTGCAAAGAAAGTTCTCACTGACATAAAAGGAAAAGCACTTAAAGCAATTGAAGTTAAAAAGAAAGAACGAAAGCAAAATCCTACGGCACCATTCACGACTTCGAAACTTCAACAGGAAGCGGCCAATAAATTAGGTTTTACAGCTAAAAAAACCATGATGATTGCCCAAATGCTTTACGAAGGGGTTCAGCTCCGCGATCATGGTCTTCAAGGGTTAATCACTTATATGAGAACGGATTCAGTGAGAACTGAGCCTGAAGCCATGAAAGCTGTTCGCGAATTTATTAAGAAGAAGTATGGAAAAGATTTTCTTTCGTTGGAAGAAATTACTTATAAGAAAAAAGGAACGAGTAAGGTTCAAGATGCCCATGAGGCCATTAGACCGACTTCTCTAGAATTTACACCTGATGAAGTACGAGGAGATCTCGATGCTGATCAACAAAAACTCTATGAACTTATTTGGAATAAATTTATTTCTTCACAGATGTCTCAGGCCGTCATAGATCAAACAACAGTAACTTTTGAGAGCCATGGACACTTTTTTAAGTCTAATGGATCAATAATTAAATTTCCAGGTTTTCGAACGGTCTATTTAGAATCCATGGCCGAAAAACAAAGCAAAAAAGATGAGGATTCTGAAGAGAGTGATGATCCAAAAAGTGGTCTATTGCCTGAAATTTCTGAAGGCGAGATCTTCTCACCAAAAAAGGCCATTGATATGGAAGAGCATTGGACATCTCCTCCACCAAGATTCAATGAAGCAAGTCTCGTAAAGGCCCTTGAAGAAGATGGAATTGGTAGACCTTCAACTTACGCTGCGATTATTTCTAATATACAGGATAGAGGTTACGTCGAGAAAACAGAGAATCGATTTATCCCAACAGAGTTAGGTTCTGTTGTCTGTAAAATGTTGATAGAGAGTTTTCCTGATGTCATGGATATTGAATTTACTGCAAAAGTTGAAGAGCTTTTGGATAAAATTGAAGAAGGTGATATTCATTGGAAAAAAGTATTAAGAGAGTTTTGGAAAGGTTTTGAACTTACTTTAGAAAAAGCTAAAGAAGAGATGAAAAATTTGAAAAAACAATCGATTCCCACTGGTGTTCATTGTCGAAAATGTGCAGATGGTGAGTACCAAATCAAATGGGGTAAGAACGGACAGTTTTTTGCTTGTTCAAACTATCCAGATTGTAATTCAACAGAAGATTTTAAAAAGAATCTTGATGGAAGTTATCTCATTGTCGATAAGGTTTTTGCGACTGACCCTTGCCCAACCTGTGGAAAGCGGATGGCCATCAAAAAAGGGAAATACGGAAAGTTTTTAGCTTGTGAAGAATACCCAACTTGTGCAACGACTCTGCCATTCACTTTAGATGTTCATTGCCCCGAGTGCAAGATTGGAAAATTTGCGGAGAAAAAGAGTCGATATGGTAAATTCTTTTACGGTTGCTCTAATTACCCAACCTGTAGCAATGCCATGTGGACTAAACCTTTTCCTTTTTCTTGCGCGAAGTGTGGGTATGCAGTCATGGGAGAAAAATTCACTAAGAAAAATGGGAAACAACTTGAGTGTCCAAAGTGTCGACATAGAGTTGATTTAGCTGATACTCCCTTTCATGTTGAAGAAGCAAGTGAAGCCTTGATAGGGGAAGAAGCTTAGGTTTTTTTCTATTTAAGCATTGAGCATTCAGCATTTGGCGATTTTTTCTTAGATTCTAAGAGGCATTTTTCTAAAAAGACTAAAGTCTCTTGTAGTTTAAGGGTCACATTTTCGCGATATTCAGCAGAAGAAATAAATAAGGGCGAGAGTTCATCGTTAAGAGCGAGTGGGGGAAGACCAAACTTTCGGGATGCATAGTCGATCAAAGCATCGGCCATCTCTGTATTTCCTGAATTAAAAGGGCTTAAGGCTAGAAACCAGCGTCTCATGTCGGCCAGATAGGCAGAGGGGCTAAAACTTCTATAGGCATTATTATTTTCAAAACGCATAATGTGATCATTGAGATCAGTAATCCATCTCATGAGTTCAAATTTAATGCTTGCCCCTTTGTAGAAAAAAAGAACGCCAGAGCTATAATTTCGATCTTTGCATGTTTTTAAATTTTCCAAGGAAAGAAGGGGGTGTCCTTCAATACTAGTGAGATCATAATCATTGATGAGTTCTACCGTTTTATCATCAAGAAATTGATCATTGCAGGTGTAGTTAATTTTTGGATTAGTTACACCACTTTGTGTGCGAATTTTTCCTATGTCGATACCTTGGTCAGCGACTTGAGCGGAAGCGTATAAGGCCGAGTGAAGATTTAATACATCAGAGAGTTTTATGAAAACTGAATTCATTTGACCTATGAAATTTTGGCCATTTTTCCAAATAATCCATTGGTTGTTTTGAGTAAGGCTGGTTGCGTTGGAATGAGTGAATTCATTTTTACGATTTTCATATGCAGGTGCACCTAGAGCGCGAGGCATTTGGTAGCCTTTGATATTTTCTAAAGAGAGGGAACGATTCTTAAATTCTTTTACAAGGAATTGATAGCGTTCTTGGGCCGAACATTCCATTCGAAAAGGTTTCATAGTTTCGTCGCAACTATAGCTTTTAAAGCTGCTTACAAATGAGAGAAGTAGAATTGAAATTCGCATGAGCGCCTTATATCATTTGAGAATGGAAAATTGCAAATGGATCATTTGACGCGATATTGTCATAGCGAATACAGGGGTTTAGTCGGAGAAAATGAAGATGCTTTTGTTAAATCAGTGGATATTTTTTGCAAATGAATAAATACCTGCAGGTAAAATCCTTTCGTCGTGAGAGTGACGAACTCCCAATTCTCCGACCACTATTTCTTTTTTTGAACGGTGATCATTCATTAAGTTTCGAAGAGCTTCACTTTGCACGCCATGAGTGTGAGAAGAGAGAAAGAAAAGACTGTTTTCGCGAGTGAGAATGTTAAAGCAGTTACTGACGAGTTCATGGATCATTTGATCAAATTCCCAAACTTCTTTGTTGGCGCCATGGCCCCAACTTGGAGGATCGGCCAATATACCGTCGTATTTAAAGCCTTTGCGAAGCGAGTGTTTGACGAAGGCCAAGACATCTTCTTGAACGAATTTTATTTTTCTCATGTCTAGTTTGGAGAGTTCGGCATTTTCCCGTCCCCAGTTTAAAACACCCTTGCTTGAATCGACATGAAAGATCTCTGCTCCGGTTGCAGCTACGGCAAGAGAGGCGCATCCGGTATAGCCAAAGAGATTGAGAAATTTTAAGGGGCGACCAAGTTCTGCTTGAAGCCTTGTGGCCTCTGCACTTAGGGTTTCCCAAACGGCCTTCTGTTCAAAAAAGACACCGCAATGGCCAAAAGAAGTAAATTTAAGTTTAAATTTTAGTTGTTCATGCTCAATAAGGAGATTCTGAGGCTCTTTATCCCCTCGGTGCTTCCAGGTTCCCCCACCATCATTTTTACGAATACAGATAGATGTGGCCTGTTTCCAATCATTTTCACCTAGGCGAGGCGCCCATATGGCCTGCGGACACGGACGCTCTACGGTGAGTCCCGCGATTACTTCTAGTTTTTTTCCATATCCAGAATCGAGCAAGCTATATCCGGCCATATTTTGAGAAATAAGATTTTTCATAATTTTTTAATATATGAGTGAAAGCAACTTGTCTAATGGACAAGGAATTTTTATACTGAAGTTGATCAATCATCCATGCACCCTTAGCTCAGCTGGATAGAGTAGCTGGCTTCGAACCAGTTGGTCGGGAGTTCGAATCTCTCAGGGTGCGCCATTCGTAACAGTCATTTTCAAAACATTTTTTAAAAAACCGAATTCAATCAATAACGATTTGAATTCATTTATATTAACAAGAGCTTATCTTCAAAATTGGAATCTAACTCAGCTTCTTCACTATTACTCGACATTACCCA
>JAGOVS010000126.1 GCA_018060625.1 Bacteriovorax sp.
AGAAATTTACCGTAAATCCACAGGCCATGATTGATTCAGGGGATAAAGATGCCGTAGAGATGCATAAAAAATACGGAAAAGTCATGAAAACTTTTAAAATGAAAGATTCAGAATGGGCAGATATTTTTGAATTCTTAAAATCAGAAGGTTAGTGAAATTATAAAAAGGCCTGGCCGTATGGTCAGGCCTTTTTGTCAGGCTATTTTTGGGCTAAGATAAAGGTTACAAGATCTTTCAAGTCAGCATCTGAAATTCTTGTCACAGGGTTTGGAGTCATCATTCCATAAGTCTTTCCCTCTTTAGACTTGATCCAGTTCTTGTTGACTCCCATTTTGGTACCAGTTCTTATTTTTTTCACGAGATAGTCCAGAGGTTTTTCTCCTTTTAGGTAGGCTAAAGTTTCCGCACTTGGAGTAGCATAGCGCGCACCAACGTCCTTATAGGCAGGGCCAATTTTAGTTGTATCGATTGAATGGCAAGTCATACAACCAGATTTCATCATGATTTTATTGGCAGCATCTTTTGTAAGTGCACCGGCAAAGCTAGTGCTAGAGACAGTCAGTAGTGTTGCGATCATCAAAATTGATATCTTCATTTATTCCTCCAATTGATTAATATTTTGTCGTTCAATATAATATGAGCTGTTTTTATTAAATATGATACAAGTCATATAATAATAAAATAATAATTATAACACTTTTCTTGCTCGAGCCTTACTATTCGAGTAACTTATTAGCCAATATCAACATAAATTACACGGAGAAGACCAAATGCTTTCGAAGAATGGTGCAAAGTATTTCTTCATTGTTGGAACTGTTTTTTTCTTTACGATTTTCTTAGGATTAACGTATGACTCGCTAAAACAAGTTCCTCAACGAACACATGCCAACAACTTGAGCCCACAGGTTGCCAATGGAAAAAAACTTTTTGATAAGAGTAACTGTATGGGGTGTCATACGATTTTAGGGGAAGGGGCCTATTATGCTCCTGAGTTGACTAAGGTTTATGAAGTTAAGGGTGCTGATTGGATCAGAAGTATGCTGACAGATCCTGCGGCCGTTTATCCTGGTGCTCGTAAAATGGTTAAGTATAAGTTCACCGAAACTGAAAAGGACGACTTGATTGCCTTCTTAAAGTGGATTGGAGAAATTGATACAAACGGCTTTCCACCAAAACCAGTTAACCAGTAATTAAAAGGATTATATATGAAATTTAAATCACAAAAAATAGCATTTAATTTTTTCGCCTTTTCGATGCTGCTATTATTTTTGCAAATCGTTTATGGCTATATCATGGGCTTTGCTCGTATCGGAATGGATGGACTTCATGAATGGATTCCCTTCAACGTTGCCAGAGCAACACACACGAACTTGCTGGTCGTTTGGCTGCTCTCAGGCTTTATGGGAGCCGCATACTACATTATACCAGAAGAGGGAGATCGTGAAATTGAATGGCCTTGGCTTGCTCAAATTCAGTTTTGGTCTTTAGGAGTGGTTGCCGTTTCTGCGGTTATTGGTTTTCACTTTTTTTACTGGGAAGGAAGAAAATTTCTAGAAATCCCTAGAGAGCTTGACTACCTCGTTGTCATTAATGTCCTCTGCTTTATTGCTAATATCGGTGTGACTCTTTGGAAATCAAAAGTTAAAACGACAACAGCTGGAATTTTATTTTTTGGACTCTTTACAGCCGCCCTTTTCTATGTACCAGGGATGATTGACAGCGATAACCAAACGATTGATTCATTTTGGAGATGGTGGGTTGTGCATCTATGGGTTGAAGGAGTTTGGGAGCTTATCATGGGTGGTATTTTATCATTCCTTTTAATCAAACTAACTGGTATCGACAGAGAAGTAATCGAGAAGTGGCTTTATGTTATCGTTGGTCTTACTTTTCTTTCAGGGATTTTAGGAATTGGCCACCATTTTTACTATATCGGTCTTCCTAATTACTGGTTATGGATCGGGGGAGCTTTTAGTGCATTAGAGCCTCTCGCTTTTTTAGGAATGGCCGTTTTTGCCATTACTATGTCTAAGAAAGGCGGAAGAAATCACCCTAATAAATTGGCCCTTAAATGGTCGATTGCTTGCTCGATTTTAAGTTTTGTTGGTGCTGGGTTTTTAGGTTTTGCTCATACCCTTCCAGGAATCAATATGTGGACTCACGGGACCCTCATTACTGGTATGCATGGTCACCTCGCTTTCTGGGGTGCTTATGCAGCTCTTGTTTTAGCTTTTATTACATACGCTCTTCCTCAAATGACAGGTCGAAAACTTTATGATTCAGGAGTCGCTGAATATGCTTTCTGGGCATCAAATATTGGTATGGTCTGTATGACAGTGGCCTTTGGAGTTGCAGGGGTTGCTCAAGTTGTTATGGAGCGAAGATTGGGAATGGATTTTTTAGCGACTCAAACTGAAATTCAGCCTCACTTTATCGGTTTGTTGCTGGCGGCAACTTTATTTGCAAGTGGTATTTTAGCATACATCTGGATTTTTATAAAATCAGGACTTCCAACTGATAGATTAGGTGAGGTCTATGACAAATAATCGCCCTTATTATCAAGCCGTTCATAACGAAGAAGAAGTTTTTAAGTCATGTCATAAAGCTAAACTTCCCGTTATATTAAAAGGGCCAACAGGTTGTGGAAAGTCAAGGTTTGTGGATGCAATGGCCTTTGATCTTGATGTTCCACTCATTACTGTGGCCTGCAATGAGGATACATCTGCAACCGATCTACTTGGTCGTTTCTTAATCAAAGGAAACGAAACAGTTTGGCAAGATGGCCCTATGACTAGAGCGGTTCGAAGCGGCGCGATTTTTTATCTCGATGAAGTAGTGGAAGCAAGAGAAGATGTTATCGTTCTCATTCACTCTCTGACTGATTACCGAAGAATGTTATACATTGATGCACTTGCAGAGGCCCTTGTGGCCCCTGCAAGTTTTCAACTTGTCATGAGTTATAACCCGGGCTATCAGCGCTCGTTTAAAGAATTAAAACAATCTACCCGTCAGCGTTTTGTCTCAATGGCCTTTGAGTACCCTAAGGCAGAAATTGAAGCTCAAATTCTTATGAAAGAAACGGGGGCACCAGAAAAATTATGTAAAAATCTCGTAGCTCTTGCCAATAAGATAAGATCCCTGAGTGAATTAGGTTTAGCAGAAAGTGTCTCGACAAGACTTATTATCAACGCGGCCATTTTATCTCAACAAGGCTTAGAAGTCAGAAATGCGGCCAATGTGGCCATCGCTGAAGCTTTAAGTGATGAGGCAGACACAACTTGCGCCCTTAAAGATTTAATTGCGCTTTTTCTTTAAACGATCCTGAAGGTGCAAAGTGGATATTGGAGAAGGTTTAGTTTCTTATCTTTTGCGTTTTAGTAAAAAGCAAAAGCTAAAGTCTCTTGAATTAAAAAAGAAAAATCTCTCGGCCATTCGTCTCTCTGACATAAAAGAGTCATTGGCAATCTTTGCCAGTGCAGTGTTTGAATTACCCATAGAAATTCGTGAAACAAATGATTACCCCTATATAAGTGGAGTGAAACTTTTTTTGCCAGAATTTATGGCCTTTGGTCACTCAATTCAAAAAAATAAAGAAGCTTTTGAGATTGCCGTTTTGAATATCTTTGCGATCTCTCGACTTCATCCTCCACTCTTGTCGGCCAAAGATTTTGAAGATGAATTTGAAATCATTAAACCCCTCATTCCAGAGGCCATTGAGCTTCTTCAGAAAAAATATCCTAATTACCATTCACTCTATCATTCATTTCATTTTGAAGAGAGTGTGAAGCAAGATCCAAAAGAGTCCGTTGGTTTTGACTTGAGATGTTTGTGGGGAAGATTACCGAGAAAGGCCAGTCATATTGAAGCGGGACATTTTATTCCAGAAGTCAGAGAAGCTTTACCAGAGGGGATGACGGAGAGAAAATCTCCTTCAAAGGGAACGATTAAAAAAATCGACTTAGATGAAAACAAAGAAAATATCGGTCAAGATGTTTTTCACCATTTTGAAAAAGTTGAGACTGCTGAAGAATATAAAGGAGTACAGAGAGATACGGATGGTAGTGACCAGCTGGCCCAGCACGCCGATGCCTTGGAGGATTTAAATTTAGAGGATGTTATTCGCAGCTCAAAAGCGACAAATTCTCTTTATAAAACAGAGCTCGATATGGGGTTTGAAGTTACAGACTTATTAGAATCGAATAATCCTGTGATGGAACTAAAAACATTTTTTTATGATGAATGGGATGAAAAAAAACGTCTTTATAAAAAAGACTGGTGTCGCATTTTGCATCTTCCAGGAGAGACGAAGTCCAAAAATGAAACAGATCGATTTTTTTATCAAGAGTGCGTGAAAAAACGCAGTCAAGAAATCTCGCGCTTAAAAAAGAAGCTTATTCAACTTGCCTCTGAAATTCGGATTGAGAAGAAACTTTATTTTGGGAGATCCATTGATATTGACAATGTCATTCGCAATACTTGTTTACGCAAAAATGGCAATAGCGGAGATCAGCGCTACTATCAAGAAACGAAGAAACGTCATCGCGATATGGCCTGCCTTTTATTGGTCGATACAAGTCTTTCCTCCGATTCTTGGGTTCAAAATCGTAGGATTTTAGATGTCTCTTTAGATGCGCTCATTACATTTGGGGAGGCCTCCCAAGCTCTGGGGGACCCCATTATGATTGCTGGATTTAATTCCAACACGAGAAACGAATGCAAGTTTATAGAATGGAAATCTTTCGATGCTCCATGGAGTAAGTTTTGTGAAAGTGTCGACAGCATTACTCCGGCAGGTTATACAAGAATTGGGCCAGCGATTCGTCATGCTACAAAATTGTTAACAGAGAGAAAGGAAAAGCATAAACTATTGCTTATTTTTACGGACGGAAGACCTACTGACTTTGATCGTTATGAAGGTCATTATGGATTAGGAGATGTAAGGCAGGCCATTCGAGAAGCAGATCGAGATGGTGTCGTTTGTTTTGCTATTGCGATTGATCCAACGGCAAAACAATTTTTACCCCGACTATTTGGGTTGGGAAATTTTCAAATTATGAATCATTTAGAATCGATGCCTGAAGTCTTAACCAAGCTCTATGGTCGATTGGCAAAAATGTAACTCAAATGAGCAAGCGGAAACATAAGAGGAAATAAGAGTGGAATTTAAAAAATTTATTAAAGCAGTCGGTACAGGTCCCAAAGGCAATAGAGAGCTTACTCTTGAAGAAAGTATAGAGATGATGAAGCAGATCTTAAATCGGACAGCTCCAAATGAACTAATTGCTGCATTTTTATTAGGTTGGAGATTAAAGCCAGAAACGATCACAGAATATCGTGGCGCTTTAATGGCATTAGATCAATTCGTTGAAACTCAGACCATCGAAAATTCAATTGAATTAGGTTACCCATTTGATGGTAAGGCCGCTCATCCTTATCTGCTTCCACTGGTGGCCCGTGAACTTAAAAAATTTGATTTTCAAATCCTTGTGATGGGCGATGATCGCGTGCCGGCCAAAGAAGGTGTGACGATAAAGGATCTCTTTACAAAAATTCCACAAGAAGAGAATATTCATTATTTTGATCGTAAAAAATATTTACCTTCATTGCATGCGCTTACTGATATTCGCTCACTGCTAGGAGTTCGCTCGGCGTTTAATACGCTGGAGAAATTGCCAAAATTAGGCAATAGTCGTTTCGCGATCACTGGCGTTTTTCATCGTCCTTATGTCCAAAAGTATAATGATATTTTTCAAGGGCGCTATGAGCGATTTGCCTTATTACAAGGCAACGAAGGTTCTCCCGAGCTTTTTAATAAAGCAAAATTTTGGTTAACAGTTGACAGTAAAATTCAAGAATACTTGATTGATCCTGAGCGCTATGGCATAGAAAAAATGATTGCTCACGACACTATTGATTTTTCAGCGACAGAGAAATTATTTGTCGATCCTGATAAGAATACCTTGAAGCTTGTAAAGCTCAACGCCGCGATACTTCTATTCGTGGCAGGAAAAGTAGAGTCGATTGATCAGGGCTATCAATTATGTGAATGATGCAAATATGATACAGGTCATATTATGATCATTTAAGAAGGGTTAAGATGAAGTCATTATTAATCGAGGAGTTTATATGAAAGAAGTAATGATTGAAGCTCAAAGTATTCCAGCACCAGAGAGACATAATACCATTTTTAAGGCCTTTGATAATCTTGAGGCCGGAGAGTCTATTATCATTGTGAATAACCATGATCCGTTACCTCTGCTTATGCAATTTGAAGAACAAAGACCATCACAATTTGCAGTCTCATATTTAGAGAAGGGGCCAGTTTCTTGGCAAGTGAAAATCGCAAAGAAGATGAAAGAAGGATGTTGTGGTTGTTGCTAAATGAAGATTGATCTATACCGAATTTTTTTTCCTGTTGGTTGGTTGCTTGGATTTTGGGGGGCCCTCGTGTGGGTGCTTTATTTTTTTGATCTTATCCAATACCCAGGAGCGCTTCATCCAGAAATTATGATGGGGGGATTTATTCTCTCTTTTGTCATTGGATTTTTAGGGACGGCCGCTCCAAAATTTACGAATAGTTTCCCACCAACAGAAAGGGATATTCAAATAGCGTTTGTGTTAGGGATTTTATTATTTGTAGGCCAGTTATTCTCGAATGAAATTTATTTTCGCCTTTGTTCTCTAGGTGTTTTCATTTTTCTGATTTATTTTCTAATGAAACGTTTTCAAAAACGAACGGCCAATCCTCCCAATCCATTTCTTTTTGTTGGCGTTGGCGTTTTGACTGGGACGCTTGGATCTATTATTTTGATTCTTTCTCGTTTTGATCTAGTTAATGAGAAGATCTACTTACTCGGTCGGCTCTTTTTTTATCAAGCTTATATTTTAAGTTTTGTTTTGGGAATCGGTTCGCGTCTCATTCCTTCTTTGTTAGGTCATGCTCCTCCACCAAACATGCCTCAACAATCAATTGGGCTTAAGGCCTATGCAGTGATGGCCACTTTATTTATGTGTACTTATATTATTGAGGTCTATTTTTCTCACTTTGTTGGCGTACATTTAAGAAATTTACTCGTTCTCTTTATTGCTCTTGTTTCATGGAAGATACATTTACTCCCCAAGAGAAAGGCCATTCAAGCTTACGGCCTTTGGCTTTCATGTCTCTTTATGGTTTTGGGTCTTGTCGGATCCTCTTTTTCGGAGGTCTATTATATCCATTTTATTCATCTCTTTTATATTGCAGGTCTAAGCTTGCTGACGCTGATGATTGCTGCTCGAGTCATTCTATCGCATGGAGGTCATGATGTAAGGCTTGAAGTGAAATCAAAGTCCCTAATGGTGGTAATGGTGCTTTTAATATTGGCTGCGTTAACACGCCTGAGCGCCGGATTTATGCCTGAGTTATATCATTCGCATCTTCTTTACGCTGCAAGTGTTTGGATTTTGGGAATGTCGGTCTGGGGAATTGTCTTTTTGCCCAAAATATTCAAGATTCATTTGAATAACTAATTTCTTTTTTATACTCTTTGTTAAATTAACATTCAGGTGTTCACAATATGACAAAGAAGCAATCCGTTGAATTGGTCGATTTTCTTAAACGTTACTGTTCAGAAGAGTGGATTTTACTTATTAAGAGCTTTATCCAAACAGAAAATTATAAAAAGGGAGAGAGGA
>JAGOVS010000127.1 GCA_018060625.1 Bacteriovorax sp.
TTTCTCACATTTTTGAATTTCATCTATAACCAAAATTTTTTTTTCACTTCTGGCCTTTGACCAAATTTCCATAATCCAACTAGAACTGGCATTAAATACCTCGTCGGCGCTATAGAAATGAAAATGATTGGGATGTTTTTCGTTAAGATATTTTAATACAGTTGTTGTTTTTCCAACTTGGCGTGGACCAATAATCACTTGCAATAAATTCGATTCATTCATTAAAGAATCGTCTAGCTTGAGAATAAAATTGAGATTAATAAGCTTTTTCATTTTGGAAGGATAGCCTATCATCTTTACTAGGTCAACCTATCAAATAATGGACTGCAATGTAACCTATCAATAATACAAAGAAATATAATCGTTTCAATTTAAGAAACTAACAATTGGAGAGCAGAAGTTAGAATCCCCAATTCATTTGTGACATTAAGAGAGGATCCTATGACTACAAATTTTAAATCGATAAATCGCACGAAGGAGTTTTAATCAATCCCAAATTTAAGCGCCTGAATCCCAGGCAAAGATCCATTCTCAATATACTCAAGGCTCGCTCCCCCGCCAGTTGAAATATGAGACATCTTTTCACTAAGCCCTGACATCTTCACGGCACTGACAGAGTCCCCTCCACCAACGAGGGTAAACGCTTTAAGCGTAGACAAGGTCTTGGCAATCCCCAAGGTTCCTTTGGCAAAATTGGCATTTTCAAATAGGCCCATCGGGCCATTCCATAAAACTGTTTTTGCATTAGCAAGGTAGTCGGAATAATTTTGAAGAGTCGAAGGTCCGATATCAAGTCCAATTTTCCCCTCTGGAATATTAACTTGCCCGACTTCCTCAGGAGCTCCTCCAAAAGTTGCTGAGACGATATGATCACTTGGAAGCACTATTTTTCCCTTTGAAGGAGTGCCTAAAATTCTTCTCGCAAGAGCAACATCTTCATCAGTACAAAGAGAATTTCCAATCGTGTAACCAGAGGCCTTTAAAAAAGGGTAGGCCATTGCTCCACCGATGAGAAGTTTATCAACTGAGACCAAAAGCATGTCGATGATTTTAATTTTGTCAGAGACCTTGGCCCCACCAACAATGGCAACAAAGGGCTTCTTGGGGTCGTTGACAATTTTATCAAGGGATTCAATTTCTCTCTTCAAGAGAAGTCCGCCGAAAGCTTTGTTCTTAAAAAAAGCATTCACCTCATAGGTTGAAGCATGTTTTCGGTGTGCGGCCCCAAAGGCATCAAAGACGAAGACATCACCGTAAGTAGAAAGAGTTCTGGCGAACTCGCGATCATTGGCCTCTTCTTCTGGATGAAAACGAAGGTTTTGCAGAAGAATAATTTTTGCTTCATTGAGACCAAGTAACGTTTTAATCCCCCGATCAAGAGCAGTCTCTGTTAAAAGAACTTCCATCCCAAGTTTTTCTGCAAGGTATTTTGCTACCGGCTCCAAGGAGTACTTAGCCTCAACTCCCTTTGGACGACCAAAATGGCTCATTAAAATAATTTTTTTGGGTTTATGTTCCAGGATCGCTTTGATCGTTTCAAGAGCTTCATCAATTCGAGTCGCATCAGCAATCTTCGTTGGATCATTTTTATCCATCGGAACATTGAAATCAAATCTCGCTAAAACTTTTTTGTCTTTTACAAGCGGAGCAAAACTCTCATCAGTAATATATTTAATGGCCATGACTTAAAGTCCTTTACTTGCAATAAATTTTACAAGATCTAAAACACGATTTGAAAATCCCGACTCATTATCGTACCAAGCAACCAACTTAGCACTATTGCCAATGACATTGGTCAGACTGGCATCCACACACGATGAGTGTCTCATGCCATTATAATCGATAGACACAAGCTCTTCCGTTTCGAAACGCAAAATACCTTTTAAATACGTTTCTGAGGCTTCTTTTAAGGCCGCATTGATTTCTTCTTTGCTGGCCTGTTTTTTTAAATTCACAGTCAAGTCAGTTAAAGAGACATTAGGAGTTGGAACGCGAACAGCATATCCATCAAGTTTTCCTTTAAGTTCTGGAATAATTTCGCCAACTGTTTTTGCCGCTCCCGTCGTTGTCGGAATCATTGAGCAAGCGGCCGCTCGTGCTCTTCTTGGGTCGGAATGAGATCCATCAAGAAGCATTTGGTCTGATGTATACGAATGAACCGTCGTCATAAATCCATTTTCAATGCCGAATTTATCATTTAAAACTTTCGCGACAGGAGCAAGACAGTTTGTCGTACAACTTGCATTTGAAACAATATGGTGTTTAGCCGCATCGTATGTTTGATGATTAATTCCCATGACAAAAGTGGCATCTAATCCCTTTCCCGGGGCGCACATAATTACTTTTTTAACAGTACCTTTCATATGCTTCCCAAGACCCTCTTTATCTTTGAAAATTCCTGTTGCATCGATAACAACCTGAACTCCTAAATCGCCCCAAGGAATCTCGGAAGGATCTCTCTGCGTAAAAAACTTTAATTGCTTACCATTAATAGTCAAAATATCGTTTTCAAGTTTTGTGTCAAAAGCAAAACGACCATGGACCGAGTCATATCTAAGCAAATGGAGGTACTCCATCGGTTTTCCAGGGTTATTAACGGCTACAATTTCAAAATCATTTTCTGCACGGTTAAAATACTCGCGAAGAACGGTTCGTCCGATTCTTCCCATACCATTAATTGCGACTTTTACTTTAGTCATAAGGGCCTCCGAGGCAAAACTATAATTACGTTTATGAAATGGTCATTTTTTGATTGCCTTAATATGCCATATTGGCGAAGAATTGAATAGCTTAATTCCTAGGAGATTCTCTTGAATAAAACGCAATTTGTATCTAAGTTAAACGCTAAAGACGACGTGCTCTCACCTTTTCTGGTCAAATACATTGCCATGGCGGAGGGAAAAGATGGCAAAAACTATCTAAATGTTATTTTGGCAGATAGCACGGGAGAAATAGAGGCGCGTAAATGGCAAGGGGCTGAACTGGCCATGCAAAGAATTAGCGCGGGCGATATTGCCATGGTTAATGGAAAGATCAATCAATTTCAAGGCAGAATCCAACTCATTATCCAAGAAATGAGCAAATTAAACGAAGATCAATTCAATCGCATCGATTACACCCAAAAGGCCGGGGAAGCCCCTGAAAAAATGTTTAACGAACTTCTCGCTATCGTTGGCTCACTTGAAGAAGTTTATATTCGCGATCTGCTACAAATGATCTTGTCTGATTTTGAAATTTCAAGACGTCTCAAGCTTTGGCAGGCAGGAAAATCTATCCATCACGCCTACCAATCAGGGCTGCTAGAGCACATTCTCTCATGCTCTAAACTTGCTGTGACTCTCTCCCCTCACTATGGAGTTAACCGCTCTTATGTTGTCGCTGGCTGTATCTTGCATGATCTCTGTAAAATCTACGAGCTCTCCGAAGGGCCAATCGTCGATTATACCGACGAAGGAAAACTCATTGGCCATCTCGTCAAAGGCCTTGAGGTTGTCGACCACTTTGCCCTAAAAATTAAAAATTTTCCCAACTCAATCAAAATGCATCTCAAACATATACTACTCTCCCACCATGGTGAATATGAATACGGGTCTCCTAAAATCCCCAATACAAGTGAAGCGTTTTTAGTACACTTGATCGATTTAATGGATTCCAAAATGAGCTCATTTGAACAAATCAAAAAAGCAGACTCTAACATGGGCCATTGGAGTGGCTATGTTAAGCATCTTGATCGAGTCGTCTACAAAAGTGAACTCCCCTCTTTTACAACACATCTAAAAGAAGACTCATTAGAACAAAGCACCAAACCTCGGGAGAATGAGAAAAAGACAACATTTGGGAATCTATTGAAAGATTTTAAGATCGAAGAATGACAAGATTTCTTGATAGAGATAAATACTCTTAACAATATTCATGAATTGCTATTAAGCTATTTATATGAACAATATATTATACATTGACGACAATGCAATTAACCTGAGCAACTTCAAGGACACATTTGTTAATGACTTTTGTGTCACGACCTCTCAATGTCCCTTAAGTGTCTTTAATTTACTGGAATCCCAAAAATACGACGCCATTCTCCTCGACATTCATATGCCTGAAAGAGATGGTTTTGAAGTTTTGAAAGAAATAAGTGAATCGAGATTTTCGTCGATCCCTGCTCTCATGTTCACTTCAGATGAGCTTCAGGCCATTCGCTACAGGGCGCTAGCTACGCGGGCCTGTGACATTATTTACAGAACTCTCTCCAATGAAGAAATTAAGTTGCGCATCCTTAACAAAATTCAACTTTTTTCTAAAAAAACAGAAGAAGAAAAGCATTTAAAGCTTGGGTCACTCAGTTTGAATCTGGAGACCCTTGAAGCCTTTCATCAAACAAAAAACCTCAACCTCACACCGATCGAATTTAAGATGCTCTCGGCCCTCATCAAAAATTATCCTGAAAAAATTTCTCGTGAAGCTTTAATTAAGAAAGCATGGAATGCTGAAATGGTTTTAGACAGAACCGTCAATACTCACCTGACGAATTTAAGACATAAGATCCCTAAAGAGGAATTTGTCATCGAATCCCCACGAGGGACCGGAATTGTTCTAAAGAAAGTCATTTTTGATGAACAACAAAAATTTAGTATGACCTCTTTTCAATAAAAATAATTCCCGAGTCACTGGCCCCAGAATGTCCAATCGGCAAGTTTCCCCTTCTTCACTCAAGAATGCACTTCGTTTTATACTTAACTCATGACGACCGTTAAAAATATTGTACAGGCCCCTATTAAAAACGAAAATCTCAAAAACGTAAGGCCCATGAACGCAAAGGCCGTGAGTCCATTGGCCACCAAAGAATCGGCCTCTCAAAATATTTCAGACAAAGCAAAGTCACTTAATGCCATCAATTCAGATTCTCCCAATTCTCCTAATCTGCCTATTCCTTCAACTCCACCAACGTCTCCTGAAGCCGCAAGCGCAGCTGCTGGACTAGCAAAGTCACTCAGTAAAATACCTATTTTACCAATGGCCATTCCTAATGAATCAAAAGAAGTGAAAGAGCTTGCTCGTAAAACTTCTGACCTTCAACCTCCCAAACTAAGCTTCATTAAAAAGCCTGCACTAATATTTATTGAAGGCTTTAGTGCTTTTGGAATCTCAAATGGAGATGGCATTAAAGAAATGGCGGATAATATGCCCGGAGCAAAACGCTTTACTTGGGATGAGCAAGACAAAATTCTAGAAGAAATAAAAAAGCATGCCCCTGATCAACCAGTTGTTTTAGTCGGCCATAGTTTTGGTGGCGATAGTGCTGTTGAGATTGCGAACGCCCTTAATACCGTAAAGAACGGATTTAGAAGTATTGATCTTTTGGTCAGTATTGACTCCGTTGGAATGAATCACTCCATCATTCCTATGAATGTAAAAAGAAATCTAAACTTTTTTGGAGAAGGAGTTGTCCCCTTTCTCCATGGTGATCCAAATGTGGCCAGAAATACTGACTACTCCGAGGTTATCAATGAACTGCGCTCTGGTCTGCATTCTAAAATGGATGACAACCAAGAAGTGCAATTTAAAATATTTGAATCCATCAATAATATTTTAAGTGAAACCCATCATTCGGATCTCTTTGTTGAAATTCAAAAAAATGATCAACTAAAAGAATTTATAGACAATCTTCATCGTTTGAAACCGTGAGAATTTTTTCATTTGTCTCTTCGTCAGCTTCAATATCTAAGCACACTGGCAATTGACTTTCTTGAGATTTTTTAAAAAAGTCATGCATGGCCGGGCAATGCGAATAATTGTCCAAATAAAACTGGTGTTTCATTTTCTTCTCGTTATAAAATCTAAGTCCTCCTGCAATCCCCTGACAATCAAGAATGACTTTTTGGTATTGATCAGTGACGACTTCAAAGACGTAATCCATATCTGGAACTGCTATATAATCTTTCATCGCTACTCTTTCGTGACTAATACTTTCGGCCCTTACACCTAAACAAGACATAATCCCGATCAAAATCGTCAACTTTTTCATATTCTTCCCCGGTTAAATTCATTACCTTGCTAGTCGGGAATAAAAAAAAGAAGTTGAGCTTTTTATTTGAAAAAGATGACAAAAAAGTTTTCTTCAACTTTTTTCGAGGTAATCTATAATCCTGTGTCTTTATCTGCCGATAATGGAGGGTTTTATGAAATTTGCACTTTTATTAGCACTGCTTACATCGTTTTGCGCTTTTGCTCAATCGAGTAGCACTATAGTATCGCCAGCTCAAGACAGTATGAATGGGCCTATCGGTGAACCGACTAAGGCCTTAGATTCAAGACATGTGAAAAGATATAAAAAAGCTCACCTCGCTAAGAAGAGGCACCACAAAGAAAAGAAAGGTCTAAAAGGAAAGTCTCCGTTTTAATAAAGCCCTACTCAACAATTGCCTCTCTTTAAAATCAAGCACTTTTAAAAGCATGTTTGCTAAGTTGTAAAAAATACGGTAAATTTTACAAATCAAAACGCAGGAGCATTGTCGTGTTTAAAAGAAATCTTATTCCTCCTAATGATTCATTTTTTTTATTTGGACCGAGGGCCACTGGAAAAACAACATGGCTAGAAAGTCACTTTAAAGATGCATTAATCATTAATCTTTTATTATCAAAAAACTATTTGAGTTTATCTAAAGATCCATCACTGCTTAGAGATATGGTAAATGCGAGTAAAAATGATTGGGTCGTTATTGATGAGATCCAAAAAGTTCCGTCTCTTCTTGATGAAGTTCATCAGCTTATTCATGAAAAAAATAAAAAATTTGTTTTAACGGGGTCCAGTGCACGTAAATTAAAAAGAAACCACGCCAACTTACTTGCTGGTCGAGCATTTTCAAAACACTTTTATACCTTAACTTCAGAGGAGTTAAATTTTGATTTTCTAGTTGAAGACATTTTGACATATGGTAATTTGCCACAAGTTCATAACCTATCAAAGAGTGAAGATAAAATATTGTACCTAGAATCTTATGTTGAAACTTACTTAAAAGAAGAAGTGCAACAAGAGGCCCTAGTTAGGAATTTAGATTCATTTCATCGATTCCTTGAAGTTTCCGCCATTTTAAATGGCCAAACATTAAATTCATCTAATATTGCCAGAGAAACAGGAGTGGCACGAAGTTCTGTTGATAATTTTTTTAGCATTTTGAATGAAACCTTGTTGGGAAATTTTCTACCAGGTAATAAATTAAAAGCTAAAGTAAAAGAAGTTTCCAATCCAAAGTTTTATTATTTTGATCCCGGTATTGTCCGTGTATTAACTAACCAAATTAGAGATAAAATCGAAAATACGGAAAGAGGATTTCTATTAGAAACTTGGATTTATAACGAATTAAAGGCGTACATCTCCTACAAAAACATCGGAGGAGAATTTTCTTATTGGGGAACACCTAGCAACAGTGAAGTTGATTTTATCTGGAAGCGAGGGAAGAGTGCAGTCGGTTTTGAAGTAAAATCGTCAAACAGCTGGAAAAAAGATTATAATCAATCCCTGACAACATTACTGGAATCCAAAAAAATTTCACGGGCCTATGGCATCTATCTAGGTGATCAATCTCTTAAGAACACTCATATCGAAATTTTTCCAGTAAAAATTTTCCTAAAAAAATTATGGGGCGGAGAAATTTTTTGAAATCTAGATA
>JAGOVS010000128.1 GCA_018060625.1 Bacteriovorax sp.
TAAAAGCTGGTCATCTATGGCAAGGATATGTTTGCAATCGCAGTAAAACTGGCCGAAGTTACTGGGTCAAGGCCACTGTTTTCCCTTGTTATAAAAATAATCAAATAGTAGGCTACCTCTCCATTCGCGAGCGGGCCTCTGCTGAAATGATCGAAAAGGCTAAAATGGCCTATCGACTCTTAGAATAAGCGGCCTTTAAAAAAAGACACTCTTTCTATGATTGTTTAGCTGACCTGGATGTTTGTCAGACAATTTTCATAATATTTCATTCCAGAATTGAAGAGAAAAATATAGACTTTGCTTATAAAAGGCAAAGTCTATTCATACCTTGGAGAAATCTATGAAATTTATCGCTTTCATTCTTTTGCTTTCTGTCGCATCGGTTCAGGCGCAAGAAAATCGCTCACTAAAAGATGTTATGTCTGATTTGGGAAATAGCTTTAAGGCCGTCACTCTTAATTTGCAGGCCGGAATCATTAATTCCAACACCATTACCGAAGCAGAAAATGTTGTTAAATACACCATTGAATCAGAAGGAATCATTCCTGAAAGTATCCTCAGTCTTCCTATAAATGAGCAAGTCAATGCAAAAGATAAATACGACCAAGAAATGAAAGAACTCGTTGGGGCGACCAACGAATTAAATAATGCCATTAAAGCAAATAACTTAATTCTTGCTAAGCAATGCCTCTTGCAGATTGGGGCATTAAAAAAACAAGGCCACAAGGATTTTAAGTAATGAAATACTTCGTGATCTTAACTCTCTTTTCACATTCGGCCTGGGGTATCACTTCATCCGTGAAATTTAGGGCCAAAACAAATGGTCCTGGCATTTCTGTAGAAGGTGAGGTTAAAGAATCCCAAGTCCAGACCGATTTTAAGAACTTGCAATCTGCCACCTTTTCAACTGACGTAATGAACCTAACGACAGGAATGGAAAAGAGGGATAAGCATCTCCAAGAAAAGGTGTTTCAAGTGCATAAGACGGGAATGGCAAAAATTGAATACATCCTCTCTGCAGTGAATTGTCCAACAACGGTTGCTGAATCAGTCGAATGCGAGTGTAAAGGAAATTTAAAAATTAAAGACGTCTCAAATGAAATTAATTTTATTGCCGTTTTAAACAAAAAAAAGCAAGAAATTGAGGGCAAAGCAATTATTTCTTTGACCCAATTTAAATTAACGGCGCCAACATTTATGGGAATAAATGTATTAGATGATGTAGAAGTTCTTTTTCATGTGAGTGCGAACTAATTTCATGAAAAACATAATCGCACTTCTCTTGCTAGGTACGGGTTTAAACTATCAGGATGCTCATGCCTACCCACAATATGTTCGCTTAGGTTATCACTCTTGTGTTGGCTGCCACTATAATCCATCTGGCGCGGGCCTGCTCACTCCTTATGGAAAAGGAATATCCTCCACGCAAAGTTTGTATTCATCAGAATTAAGTTATGAACAAGAAGAACAGCTGTCCAAAGAAAAATATCATCAGGCCTTTCAGGGAAGATTGCTGGACTATAAAACTTCCCAAAAAAATCGTTTCTTCCCTATGCAGGCAGAGTATTTGGCCCGTTTGGATTTTGACTCTCACTGGAAAAGCAATTTTACCCTTGCGCTTGCCCCTCGAGCAGAAAATGAAATCGCAGATGAGACGCCAAAAACCTATCAACGCCTATACGCTAGAGTTGCTGAAATTCATTATCACCAAGACTCGAACTATTCCTACCTGTTTGGTATGGCCCCTCTCCCCTTGGGACTGGGGCTTGTCGATCATACCCATTATGTTCGCGCCAATAATCGCTTGCAAATAACGGACATCCCAATAAGCTTTAGAACATTTGGGATTTATGAAAATTTCACTTTTAATTATTTTTTCTACCTTCCTCATTATCTTGAGGGTACCGCTAATAAGGAGCATGGGCTCGGGGGGCAATACTGGTACTTAATCAATAGAAATACAAGTTTAGGTCTTCAGGCCCTTGGGGCAAGAAGTAAGGCCATAGAAAGAGAGCTTGCAGGCGTTCTCTTTAAAACGGGTTGGCAAGAGTATTCTTACTTGGGAGAGTTCAACTACACCCATCGCTTGATCAACCAAGGCCAGGCCCAATTTGGTCAATGGAGTTATTACAATCAATTTGCCTATCACCCCATGGATTGGCTTGAGCTCTCTTACACCTATCAAGGATTGAAAAAAGATCGAGATTTTAAAATGTTTGAAACTCGTCAAGCGCTTATGATTCAGGCAAAGCTTTTGCGTTCATTTACCTTGACCCTTGAAACACGTTTAAGAAACTTTAACTCAAGAAACGAAATCTCTCATTTGCTTCAAGGCTTTATTCAATGGTGGTAATATGAAAAAAATGCTCATCGCCCAAACACTCCTCATTCTCGGTTGTAAGGTCAATGTAGGAACAAATGAAAACGAGCAATTTAAAGTTATTCCTTATACAGACAAGGTCTCTTTTAATGATTTTTCTCAATATGTTTTAACTCCACACTGTGTAAGTTGCCATGTTTGGGCCCTTGATGAAGCGGCCGTCACTCAAAGAATGATCGCAGGAGATCCTGAGAACTCTGTCATTTACAATCGTATTCTATCAGGATCGATGCCACCCAATAGTGGTCTTTCGCCCAAAGAAATTGATTTAGTTGAGCGATTCATTAAATCCGCAAAAAATGAACAAGCACAGTCTCCACAAGGCACGCAAAAAGAACCTACAAGTCAAAAGATCCCTCCCTCCGTCATCGTTCTCAATTCAACTTATAAATCCATTTATCATCATTTAATTGAGACAAGCTGTCTGTCTTGCCACAACAACGCTTCAGAAGAAATCTCCTTTGAGGGCCATTCCAATCTCAAAAAACATGCTTCTGAAATTATCGATATCCTTGATATTGGTGAAATGGAAGGGACACCCATGCCTCCTTATGATAACTCGGGAAAACGAATGGCCCCAGTCCCCACAGAGCAAGTCATTGAGTCCTTCAGAGCGTGGATAACAGAAGGAAAGCTGGAAAACTAACATCCTCTTAGAGTTTAAGAGGACTACTTAAGCGTGCAGTAAAATGCCGGATGCCAGACTTCTTCATTCTCAGGGCCTTTCAATAAAAATTCCACTTTCACACTCTGAACTTCTCTTTGATTTTCTAGACGTGTCTCATCTGTTGTCTTAATCAGGCCGATGTGATGACCTGACATTACATAAAGAGCAAGCATCTCATCAGTACGAGCAAAGCGAGATATACAGAAAGGATTTTTAAAAATAGTAAACTCAGACGAAAGAAGTCTCAAGACTTCTTTTGATCCTGAAAATTCACGTTGGTTAAACTCCGTGGCCCTACTTAACTGTGTGGCCGCATGTGATTGCCCTGTCATTAGACCCAGAGAAAAAATCAGACCTTGAATAAAAAGACTCCATTTCATAAATGATCCCCAATGATAGACATTTTTCTTAATATCATAGGCATAAAAAGGGCCTTGTAAAATTAAAACGTGACAAAATAATGGCCCACCTTCATATTGATAGCATGAATTTATCTGACACATCTCGTTTTTTTTTGGTTTATCCACTTCATTTAGAAGACTTAGGATTACTTGAACTTCAAGAAAAATATAAACTCTTTTTGGGAGAGGCTTCATTTGTTATTATTGCTCAAATTCCTGGTGGTATCGAGATAGAATGTCCTCTTTGGGCCGGTTTATTATTAAATCGAATCCTGCGCACACCAACTCGAATTTTGCTCAGACTAACAGAATTTAAGTGCCGTGACTTCCCTAAACTTTTTCAAAAGATTTCAAAATTTCCTTGGTCCCCTTGGATGATTGGTCAAGTTCCAGAGGTTGAGGTAGCGTCTAAAAACTCTAGACTCTTTGATTCTCGAAAAATTGAGAAGGCCATTCAAGACGGAGTTGCCAAGTACTATATCCATCAACCAGCTAAAAAAAAATATCTTGAATATTTTGCCAAAAACAAAAATATTGCATTCCCAAAAATTTATTTTCGATCAGTTGATGACATATGCACATTAAGCCTAGACACAACAGGTGATCGCCTGCATTTAAGAGGTGAAAAAACTTACACTGGATTGGCCCCTATTCGAGAAAACCTCGCGGCCCTTTTACTTCTTGAATTGCGAACTCATTTAAATGAAACAGAGGTAACACTGATTGATCCTATGTGCGGCTCAGGAACTTTTCTAATTGAGGCGAAAAAAACATATGACATAACTCTTAACCGAGATTTTTCATTTCTTCACCTCCCCATCGTGATGGATTCTCGAGGTGAACTACCCACACTTGGTCCAATAACTCAGACCACTTTTCCTCGACGAGTTGGCCTTGAGATCAATTCTGAAATAGTTGAACTCGCCAAAAAAAATGACCCCAACATTGACTTTTACCAAGAAGACTTGTTCTCAAAGGCCAAGCATAATTATTCAAATCCCGTCGTCATTATCAATCCTCCTTACGGCATTCGAGTCGGTGAGAATATTAATCTTTCCTATTATCTTAACGTGATCGAGAACATAAAGCGGAAATTCTCTCCAAATTTAATGGGCATTATCATCCCCGACACTTTTAAACTGAAATCCTGTGCGACTTTTAGCATCTTAAATGCTCGTTCATTTAAAAACGGGGGAATTGAAGTGACATTTTATGTTTTAAAATTTTTGAACTAACTGCTCTCTTTAATGACTGATACTCATTTTGTTCAACTTGAAAGTAACGAAACACTAATCGCAATTAACGATTGACGAAACCAACAAATATTCTACCTTCTTAGGAATTTACAGATGGCACGAATATTAATGTGTATAAGAGTATTAACCAGGTAAATAGCTTTTACTTCATCCCAAGTGATTATCAACTTCTCTGCATACAATTCAACTTGGTTATTTAATTTTATTAAGCTCTATGATAATTTGCTCGATACCTTCTTGTTTTGCTTTTTCTGCAAACTTTTGTTGTAAAAGTTCAAAATCTTTTAAGGCCAATTGATATTTCTTAAGAGAATAATAAGACTTTCCTCTTTCATAGATCACATCAAAATTGCGTGGGTCTTTATTTATGAGAAAAGTGTAGTCCTTAATAGCTTGTAAATAATTTTTTGACATTGAGTGAGCGATGGCCCTATTTAAATAGGCACCTTCATACTCCGGGTTTAATCGAATACTTTCACTATAACTTGAAATGGCATTCTTTAGTTTACTTTGGTCTAAGTATATATTTCCTAAGTTGTAATGAACTCTAAAAATATTTGGACGAATTTCAATTGATTTTTTTAATGCCCCAACTGCTTCATCTATTTTTTTCAATCTCTTATATGCATTACCTAAAGTGAAGTAAGCATGACCCAACTGAGGATAAATCCTTACCCCTTGTTTTGCATCTTCAAGTGACTGATCCGAGAGTCCTTTGGCCCCTTCTATAAATGATCTATTTATAAATGCCTCACCATTATTTGCATTATACTTAATGGCCAAGTCGCAATATTCAATTCCTTTTTGCAGATCACCTTTATATGCAGCAATTATGCATGCATTTGAATATAGTCCTGAAATGAACTGGTTTCGTGAGGCAGAAATAAATAGAGTTTTCCTAAAATCGAGGTAAAGTAAGTTTGCTATATTTTTATCAGATATATCTTTTCCATCTAGAGTTGTTTCAATGTTTCTCTTGTTGTGACGAAGATATACATGCCCAGGAATTAAGATTGGAGTAAAATTAACACCTAATTTTTCACCTAATGTTAAAAAAAGGACTGAGTAACTAAAACAATTACCTGCTCCATTAGATATTAAAAAAGGTAGAAGTCCTTCCTCCTCTGGAAAAATAACTTTAATACTTTTATTCAAAGGGAGTGAATAGATTTTCTTAATAATTAAATCGGGTATATCCTCTTTATTTTTACTTTCCTTTCTAATTTCTTCAGCGAGTTGATCAATTTTTTGAAGAATCTTTTTTTCGTCAACTATATAACCAAGTTCTTTTGAAATTTGTATGGAGATATCCTCTATTCCTGAAAATTCACTTTTAGCAAATGCGTTGGTTAATAAAAAAAGTGCAAAAAAAAGAATTATTACCTTATTCATTTTCAATTTCATGGAAGATTGATCTCACAAGTTATTCCAATTTTCGTGTTGACGGCATATAGTTAACGCCAACTTATCGGATATTCAGAAGGAAACTTAATAGATTAATGGTGGCCAGTGAATAGAATTTCTTCGCCATTACTAATAGAAGTTATTTCTTGTCAGAAATAGAAAGTTGCAAAAAAACTACAATTTGCTAAACTTAAAAAACTGGTCGTCGTTGATCCAAAACTTTGCAGGCTGCGTTTCATCGACGACCAGAAAACTTCCCAAATTCTTGATTAGGCTTTTCGGGCTTCTTAACACTCAATCCACACCTTATTTCTGAAAATGTAATTTGATTTTGTATTTTTTCAATTTTGAATTCTAATGATTAAAATTGAGTTATGGATATTTGACTTTTGCCTTAAAATACAAAAACGAGGATCTCTCCTCGTTTTCTATGAAGTCTGTGTCTTTCAAATCACAATTTGATTATTTGATCAGTGTTACAGACAACCACTCGAATGCTTATCGGGGCCGGATAGAGGTCTTTTTAAGCTTGGTCTCGGAAGGTGGAGGGTTGAACTCAACGAGTTTTGCATCTTCTGCCCATCTTGGTGTTTTGAAGTATCCTAAATTATCGGTAGCAAAATCAGAATATCCCAAATCTTCCTGATTGATAGCTTTCCCTCCATTTAAGTCGAATACAACTGCCTTGATTTCATTGCCAGATTTGCCCTTGCTTTCGTTCATTCCCCAATACGCAAGATAGGATTTGCATGCACTCGGATTCGAGAATTTTGTAAGTCCAGGGGCGCTGATTGCTTCGAACTTCATAGCTTTGATCTTGCCATCCCAAACTGCTTTTGAAAACTGATCATGAAGTTTGTCGTATCCAAATTCTAGAACGCCTCTTTCGCAAGGTATACCGAAGACACCCGCTGATGTCACCGTAAGTCTGACCATGCAAACAACCTCTTTTCCTTTAAACTTAAGGGGGGAACAAGAAATGTCGGTGGGGCCAATACTGCAAGAGGATTCCTTGGAGATAACTATTCCAGATTCAATTCGAAAAGGTGACTGGCCCTCGTCAAATCTTTCGCAATTAGACTTCGGGGCAGAGTTTTGTTGTGCGCTCAAGCTTTTTATTGTGATGAAAGTGCAAAGAAAAAAAATTGCCACACCAAAAAATGCAAACCGGTCTAATCTCATATTGCCTCCATACCTTATTGTATTCTTGAATAGCAGTGGTAACAAGATAATCTAAGACAGAATCTAACCAAGTCCATAACGATTGATAGCTCTACGAAGAAGCGTGAACTCTTTGTTTTACGTATCAGAAAGCACAAAAAGACGGATTTCTCCGGCATGATATTTTTGAATATAGTTTTTAATGCAAGCAAAGTTTCAATTAGTAGTGATTTAAATTTTCTCAACGATCTTTGTAGGTAATATAGCTATTTCTAAGAATTCAGTTTTGTCTTTAGACTCTTGAGTTATCGTAGCTTTTTGTCCCAAGACTGTTGTAACTTGTGGACTTGC
>JAGOVS010000129.1 GCA_018060625.1 Bacteriovorax sp.
TAATTCTTTTAAAAATTCTCCTCCATTCATTGAAGGCATCGTAATGTCAGAGAGAATTACATCAGGCTGATATTCGGTAATTTTTGCAAGTGCATCTTTAGCATTGGTAAAGCAAAGAGATTCAATTAGATTATCTTTTAGCAATTCAGCTATTTCTTCTAATAAATCAGTTTCATCGTCAACAACCATGGCCTTTGCAATTGGTTTATTTTCAGTGATATGATCGCGCGTAATTGTTATTGTTTGTGTTTCGGTTTTATTTTCATTTATTGTGTAATCAAATTCAATTGTATTGCCATCAAGCAATTCTCTAGAAGCATCTATTGCTCGTAGAAAAAAATCAACATGGGCCTTACTGATTTCAGATTTAGTTTTTTGTTCAGTAAAAAGGGTTTCAATCTTATGTAAATGATTACTGAGATCCATGAGTCCAATCATTCCAGAAGCCCCTTTTAAACTATGAAAGGCCCTGAAAATTGAATTGTAATTATCTAGAAAGGGTGCTCCTCGGTCTATGTTAAGCAGACCTTTTTCGGCATCTTCGAGCAGTTCGGTGGACTCGATGAGGAATTCATTTTTTTCAGCATCTGTTAAATTCATGAGATTTCCTTTTTAGGTGTTTTTGGTGAAACGGGTAGTTCAATAATAAAACACGTGTTCTTATTTTCAGAGTCGTAATAAAATTTTCCATTTAGCTTTTCAATGATGCTTTTGGAAATACTTAAGCCAAGACCAGTTCCTTTTCCTACTTCTTTCGTTGTAAAAAAAGGTTGCATGATTTTGTTTTGAATTTCTACGTTGATTCCACTGCCACTGTCGGTGAAGGTCATTTTTGCCATTTTTTCAACTTGGGATATATCTATGCGTACCCATTTTTCTTGAAGACTGACAATAGCATCAAATGAATTATTCATTAGATTAAGGATGACTTGCGAAACTTGAATTGGGATGCATTGAATATAAACATCATCAATTAAATTGAGCTGAATTTCGACACCATGATTTTTAAATTTTTCAGCACATAATGAGATTGTGTCTTGAATAATGAGATTTATGGTCGTTGTCTCAAGAGGATCATTTTCAGAGTCTCTGGAAAAGGTTCGAAGCCCCTTAATGATCTGAGCGATTCTCATCGTCGTCGCTTCAACTTTCACTAGTTTTTGATTGATGACATCTGATTTGATTGGAGTTTCATTAACTAATTTTTGTACATGATCAACAGCGGAGCAAATAATAGCAAGAGGAGTATTTATTTCATGGGCAATTCCTCCGGCCATTTCACCAAGAGAAGTCATCTTGGCAGATTGAAAGAGGGCCTGTTGAGATTGCCTTTGAATCGTAATATCTTCAAATGTTGTTACTGCGTGAGTTGGCGTTTTGTTATCGGCCATAAAAATAGGAATTGAAGTGATAGAAATCCATTTGGGAGAATTTGAGTTTGACTTAATTCCCATGATAACATTTTTTTGCACTTGAGCTGTTTTAAGGGCCATCATGGCCGGGTGTTGCTCCCCAGGAAAGGGAGAACCATTATCAGTTATTGCCTGCCAATCCGGGTCAAGGGACGTTTTGCCAATGAGTTGGTCAGCGCTCAGGCCCAAAACCTTTAAGGCAGAAGGATTGAAATCAATTATTTTCCCATTTTGATCCTGTAAGACAACTCCTTCATACATATTATCAAAAGCAGTTTTTTGAAAAATAAGTTTATCATTTGCCGCTTTTAAAATGGCAACCTGTGCTCGAAGCTCTAATAACTTTGTGACTTGATGGCTTAGGGCCATAAGTGTTTTTTTTTGAGAGTCACTTATTATTCTAGGTTGGTTATCAATAACACATAATGTACCGAGAGGGAGATTGTCACTGGGAGAAATAAGTGGAGCGCCTGCATAAAAGCGAACATGAGGGGCACCAGTGGCCAAAGGATTATCACTAAATCGCTCATCTAAAAAAGAATCTTCAATGACAAAGACTTCATCTTGAAGGATAGCATGAGCACAAAAAGCAATATCTTTTGGTGTCTCATTTGCGCCTAAGCCTACTTTAGATTTAAACCATTGCCTTTTGTCATCTACAAGTGAGATTAGAGCGATGGGAGTATTACAAATTTGAGAGGCGATTAAAGTTAATTCATCAAACTCTTGCTCGGCTAAAGTATCCATTATTTCTAATTGAGCAAGTGCGACTAATCGTTCAGATTCTTTAGGGTGTAATGTCGGCTTTTTCATGCTTTAAATCATATCATTGAGATAAAATTTATGAACAATAAAAGGGAGAGAAAACTTTTCCTTAAAAAGGGAGTTATTTAATCAGATAATAAAACCGAGAGAAGGAGTAAGCCGGATCCTGTTTTCAACCATCATTCATCTAGGCCCTGGATTGCTCCAAGGCTCAAGCACTCTACCCGCTTATTTCGAGAGTGGCACCCTCTAGTTTCTATTGCTAGAAACACCTAAGCCTATTTGAGCTTGCACCACGTAGAGTTTACCTGGTTTCACTACAGCATTACCTGTACATACTTTCTGTTGCACTTGTCCTCACCTCGCGATGGACGGGCGTTACCCGCTACGTTGCCATGTGGTGTCCGGACTTTCCTCCCGTCCTTATATTGCTATAAGGGCCGGCGATGATTCCCTCTTCTCGGTAGTAGACTTATCGACTTTTGATTGAATTTCGTCAATAGATTTTCGCAGTTTCCGGAATGAGAAGGCGGCCACAATTAGGGCATACTTCAAAAGAGCGACCTTCTTCAAGTGAAGCCTTGAATACGGAGTCAACTTGCATATGGCATTGGGTGCATTTTTTATCAATGAGGTAGGCCACAGGACTTTTTGGGGCAAACTTTGTTTCTAATTCATGATAAAATTTTTTGAAAGAGGGAAGGCAGAGTTCTTCAAGGGAGTGAATACGCAAAAGGCGTCCATCAATACTTTCTTGGTATTTTTTGGAATGGCGTTCGACCTCATTTTTAATATCATTTAGTGTAAGAAGCGAGCCTTCAAGAAACTGGGCAATCTCGATTTTTTCACTCTCAATGGCCTCGAGGCGTTCAAGGTGTGTAAAGTAAATGTCTTCTAATTGGTCGAGATTTTTTTGTTGTAGATGAATTTGGGACTCGAAAGCATGTTGCTCCTTTTCATTTGAGGCCATCTCTAGCTGACTTTTCATCCGTTTGATTTTTTGTTGAGCACTCTCAATGTCCAGTTGTTTTTCAGTGAGCTTTAGAAGGCGTTTCTCATCCTCTAAAAGTTTGACGAGAGAAGCGGATTTTTCTCGCCTTGTGTCTATGTCGGATATTCTCTTGTGCTCAAGGGAAATTTTCTCAAAATCATGACGATTTTGAGTTTTTAAAGCTTCTATCTCAATTAAATGTCGAAAGCTTGGGAGAAACATGACTGACCCTTCCTTGTAATTGCCTAAGGGACTTGAGTATAATGGTCATCATATGCGTGGAAATAGCTTTGGTAAAATGTTTTCTCTGACAAGTTTTGGCGAATCCCATGGAGCGGTTGTGGGTGTCGTTCTTGACGGAGTTCCTTCTCATTTAGAATTCAACTTACAAGATTTACAAAAAGAGTTAGATCGGCGCGCCCCTGGGAAAATCGAGGGAACAACTGCTCGTTTGGAAGCAGATCAAGCGGAAGTTCTGTCGGGGATTTTTAATGGTCTAACCCTAGGCTCACCAATTGCTATTATCGTAAAAAATACGAATCAAAAAAGTAGCGACTATGAGCTCATAGAAGGTGAATATCGGCCTGGACATGCCGATAGGACAACTGAATTAAAATTTGGAATTCGCGATCATCGTGGAGGAGGGCGCTCTTCAGGCAGAGAGACTGTGGCCCGCGTGATTGCAGGTTACTTTGCAGGATTGATTCTTCCAAGTGTTCACGTCAAGGCTTTCACATGCAAGTTAGGATCTTTTGAATATCCTGGCATTCCAGAAGATTTGAATGCGAGTTTTGCTCCTTATTCTTTTCCTGATACGACAAAAAATAATGAAATTAAAAAATACTTAGAAGATTTAAAATCTTGCGGACAATCAGTGGGAGGCCGTGTGCGGATCATTGTCGATCATTGCCCAGCTGGTTTAGGTGAGCCGGCCTTTGATAAATTAAAATCGGATTTGGGGAAGGCCCTTCTCTCAATTGGGGCAGTCGTGTCCTTCTCTTATGGATTGGGAGAAGAGATGGCCGATAAGCTTGGGTCTGATGTTTCGGCATTGGCACTTGCTTTTGGTGGCATTGAAGGAGGAATTTCAAATGGAGAGCGCATGCTTATGACGATTGTGTTCAAACCAACTTCCACCCTTGGAGAGAAGGCCCGTGCTGGACGACATGATCCCTGTATTATTCCTCGGGCCATTCCCGTCGTTGAGTCTATGGTGAAGATCGTTTTGGCAGATCATTATTTGAGACAAAAAGCTTACCTATAAACATATTAAGAAAATTGGAAAATTGGAAAATAAAAGATGAAAACACTCATTAAAAATGTACCTTCACTAGAAAAAATCATTGAAGAAATTAATCTTTTAGAAACAGATACTATTCTTCTTGTCGTTGATCACCAGATATGGAGTCACTATTCCAAAGATCTTATTTTGGAAAAGATTGAAAACAAAAAAGTCATTTTCTGGAAATCTCCCGATGGTGAGAAGGTGAAAAACATTAATGACTTTCAGACGGCAGTTGAGTTTTTTCTTGAGAAAGGAATTCATCGCAATGCTCACTTAGTCGTTTTCGGAGGCGGGGCCGTTTCTGATTTTGCTGGATTTATAGCGGCGACAATCTTGAGAGGAATTGAGTGGAGTATTGTTCCAACAACTTTGCTTTCGATGGTTGATGCTAGTATTGGTGGGAAAGTGGCCATTAATTCCAAGTCAGGGAAAAATTTGATCGGGGCTTTTCATATGCCTACCAATGTTTGGATTTGTCCGACATTTTTAGCGACTTTGCCTGAGGTTGAAAGAAATAGTGGAATGGGAGAGATTCTTAAATATTGTTTCTTGGATTTTTCAATTTATGATTTAGCAATTAAAAAAGCCCCTCTAGAAAGCATCATAGATTCTTGTGCTCAATTTAAACAAAAACTTACAAATGATGATTTTAAAGAAAATGGAATTAGACGAATTTTAAATCTTGGTCACTCATTCGGTCATGCTTTTGAATATATTTATAATCTTCCTCATGGTGAAGCAATTCTTTGGGGAATGGCCCTCGTTTTTAAGATTTTTGGTTCAGAAAAAAACATAAATGATATTATTTCCCTTAAAAATGCACTCAATATTTCAGGTAAAACACCTCCTTGGTTTAATAAGGAATTTCCGATTGAAAAAATCATGCTTTATCTTTCTAAAGATAAAAAAATTAGCGCATTAAGCTCAATTGATTTGGTTTTAGTTCAAGACATTGGGAATGCTCACATAGAAAGGAAAACTTTCGAAGAAATTCAGTTGGTGCTTGAGAGCAATAAAGATGAACTTAAAAAATTCACTTTATAAAGTTTCCCCCTCTCCATTTAACAAAGAAATTGAACTTCCGACAAGTAAGTCCCATTCGAACAGGGCCCTTGTTGTTGGGGCCCTTCGGGGGAATGGTTTTTGCGTTGATCAAGTTTCATTTTCTAGTGATGTTCTGACACTCTTGGCCTGTTTAAAAATGGTGGGAGTGAGGTTGTCTCAAAAAGATCGCTCAGTTGTTTTTCATAATTCTTTTCCAGCGTGTGAAGAAGAAACAAAAGACCAAGTGATTGATCTCAAAACAGGGGATGGAGGAACAACAAATCGTTTTCTAGCAGCTTTACTCTCTCGAGGAAAAAAAAGATATCGCTTCTTTCCCTCCGGAAAAATGAGTGAGAGGCCAATCGCGGATCTTCTTGGTCCTTTAGAAAAATTAGGAGTTAAGGTTGAAGTTCATCCTGCTCCTGGCCCATGGATTAGTATACAAGGACCAGCTCATATTGATGCGGATAAAGCCCTTGAGATCGATTGCATACGAAGCTCCCAATTTGCTACGGCTTTAATGCTGGCCTTTAGTGATACTCCTATAACATTTGATTTAAAAAATCTTCATGCTTCTAAAGCCTATGTCGAAATGACAAAGTCACTATTAGCGATGACTCGTCATCAGAATCATTATTTAATTCCTATTGATTTCAGCTCTCTTAGTTATCCTCTTTGCCTGGCGATTGTTGATGGAAGTGTGTTGCTAAAGAATGTTCACACACTGGATCCCTATCAAGCTGATGCAGAGCTTGTGTCGCTTTTGAAAGCATGGGGAGGAGATATCGAATGGACGTCTGAAGGTCTTAAGGCAAGTTCAAAAAAGAAATTAAATGCTTTTCAAGTGGATGGAGCAAAGTTTCCGGACCTTATTCCAGCACTCGCTTTTTTAGCAGCTCATATTGAAGGAGAAAGCGTCCTAACGAACTTGGGCGTTTTAAGGCATAAAGAAAGTGATCGGATTGAGCAACTTCTCTCTTTATTAAAGATCTTTTCGGTAAGTTTTAGTTTTGTTTCAGAAAGAGAAGAAATAAGAATTCAAGGTAAGAGCATGATTTATCCAGAGGCCCATGTGCATTTGGCCAGAGATCATCGAATGGTAATGACGGCTTATTTGTTTCTGAGAAAAAACAGCGGTGGAAGCCTGGATGAAGTGGATTGTATCGAAAAGTCCTTTCCAGATTTTTTAGAATGTATGACTTAGTCTTATTTTTGAATTTGGGCACTCATTAGTCGCTCAAGCGTAAAAACATCATTGCAGCGAAACCAATCGTTTCCCGCCCCTCGTCCAATGGGTTTTAATTTAGAAGTTATTATTCTACCATTTTCTAAAATTTCTTCAGCAATATGCACTCGTACAACTTCACCTGTGATGATTTGTCCTGCTCCTGGATGTTCACCATAGCTAAGTCTATCTCTAAAGAGACACTCAAAATGAATGAGGCTTTCTTTAATACGTTTAGCTTTTATAACGGTGGAATCTATTGGAGTTAATCCTGCTAATAAGAATTCATCCTCTCCGTAGGGAAGTTCTTGAGATGTTTGATTAATTTGCTGAACGATATCTTCATGAACAATGTTCACAACAAATTCTTTTTCACGGAGAATATTGATTGGCGTATCTTTCATGGTGCCGGTGCTTGTTCTGATCATTGGGCAGAAGGCAATAATCATTGGTTGAGCTGATACGGCCGTAAAAAATGAGAAGGGAGCCACATTGTTAGTTCCATTACTGTTAAGGGTAGAAATCACAGCAATGGGTCTTGGAAGGATAGACCCGATAAGGAATTTATAATTGTCGGCAAAGGCCCCATTTGTCTCAAATGTCTTCATCATTATTTAACCATCCAGGACTTCCAATAATCCTTATTTTCATTTTTTAAAAACCAATCTGTAGGTATGAGCGGATTTTTGGTATCAATCATCACTGCGTATTCATCAGTATAGGTTTTATCGTTACTGTTTTTAAAGGCCTTAGGGTGTGGACCATGATGAATGCCTTGAGGGTGAAAAGTGAGTGCACCAGCATCGATGTTGTCGCGAGAGAAGAAATTTCCTTGGTGATAAAAAAGAACTTCA
>JAGOVS010000130.1 GCA_018060625.1 Bacteriovorax sp.
CCATGATGTTTAGAAATCTTGGTGATGAGAGTATCAATTTTTAAGAGCTCTGAATTTTTAATATTGGTTTTGGCATTATCAAAAAAAATATTTTCAAAGGCGGCCACAGAACCGAAAAGTTTTTTTTCTTCGCTTGCTGATTGAATAATTTGAATGATTGGCGCTGGCGCTGGTGCTGGTGCTGGCTTTGTTGCAACTTTCACTGGCGCGGGGACCACAGGAGGAGCAATAGGAGCTTTTTGAGCGTCACCAAAGTTGCATTTTAAACCAACAAACGCAGTCCAATTTTTTCGGTCAATCGAATTAAAGCCTGCAATACCGGCCCCTGCATAAAGGGATAAGTCTTCAGTTGTTTTATTTTTTAAAGTCAAATAATAGTCGCCTTCATCTTGGCGATAATCACTGGCCAGCGTAAAGTTGCGATTTAACTCCAAGTTCACATTCCATTTTGCCGTAAGATCATAAGAGAGACCGAGCTCCGAAAGTAAGAGATTGCGGTAATTGATAATGGAGAACGTATTTTCTGGCGAATGGGCCAGCCCCAGAGAGGCCAAGAGGTGAAATCTTTCAACATGTTTTTCATAACTAAATCGAATGGCAGCACTCAGCGCTTTTTTAGTCGTAAAACTTTCTTGAGATCCTGTTGGTAAAATAAATTCTGGAATAAGCGCCAGAGCTTGATCTTGGTCTTTTAGGATGAGAACTTTTCCTTTTAAATGAGTGTCACCAAAATGAGATTCACTGGTGCTTTTTAATTTTGTTTTTAAAAAAGAAGTCTCTACTCCTAAGCTTAAGTAGTTTGAAAATCGATATGACCCACCAAAAGTGAGAAGATCATAGCGCTTGATAACCTCTTCAACATAATTTGTCACTCTGGAGTCTGTGATAAAGAGGGGGGTTTTAATATGAGCAAAACTAGCGTTCAGGACAAAAGGGCGCTCGAATGACTCAAATCCAGTATCATCTAAAAATGAGTAGCGGTAGGCATCGGTAAACTTATACCCTTGCAAGTCAATTGCGTAGGTAGGTACTGAGAATGAAGACAGTGTTGAGACTAGAGCAGCGAGGAAAAGAATTTTTTTGTTTAACATGTTTTATCCTAAATGTTCTTAATTTTTTAATTCATTGATTCTTTGATTAAGATCCTGGGCCCTGGTCAGGGAGCGGCCAATGACAATGAAGTCTGCCCCAAACTCGATTGCTTGATGAGGAGTCGCCACTCTTTTTTGGTCTTGGGTATCTTGGTTTTGAATTTCATCAGAAAAGCGTATTCCAGGAGTAATGGCCAAAAGATTTGGAAAATATTTTTTCACTAGAGCAATTTCATGTGGAGAGCAAATGACTCCGTGAACGTGGGCCTTATCTGCGACTCTAAAAAGATTCAAGAATGCTTCTTCTGTATTCTTAATCCCAAATAAGGAATGTAAATCACTTTCTTCCAGGGAAGTTAAAAAACTCACTCCCAGTATTTTACAATGAGGAAGACTCCGTTGGGCCTCAAGAGCGGCCGCTTTAAGCATGGCCTCTCCACCACTTAAATGCACTGTGAGAAAAGTGATAGGGAGATCCTTGAGAGAATGGATGGCCCGTTCAACCGTTTTGGGAATATCGTGCAATTTCAAATCAAGAAAAATATGCTTTTTATATTGGCGATGAATCTTATGAACAAGCTCAGCACCATACTTGAGATAAAGCTCTAATCCTATTTTAACAGTAGGGATAGTATTGTCTTCGCGGGAAAGAAAAAGATCAATGTCTTCTAAGCTCATTTGGTCAAGGGCCACAATGGTCTGCTCCACACTCATGAATTAAACTCCATCTCTTGCAGTGCTAAGGGAGTTATCTCACTTTGGTGAGTTCCAATCAGGGCCTCGGCCACTGATCGAATATTTTCTGGCCTCGTAAAACAAGGGATAGCGTATTGAATGGCCGAATTGCGAATATGTTCACCATCATTTTGAGACTGGCCTTGATTTTGAGGAGTATTGAAAACCATTCTCATGGATTCATCCTTCAAAGCTTCTAGAATCGTCTGTCCACCTTCATTAATTTTATGAACTTTTTCACAGGGGATTCCCTGCTTCTTGATATATTCACAAGTCCCACTGGTGGCCACAAAACTAAATCCCATTTTGTGCAGGGACTTTATGTAAGGAAGAATGGTCTCTTTGGTTGAATCGGCCAGACTCATCAGGATTTTTCCTTTTTTCCCTAGACTCGGATAATTCCCCTGGTAGGATTTTAAAATGGCCTTTTCTTTATCGCGATCTATTCCCATCGTCTCACCTGTTGAGCGCATTTTAGGGCCTAAGAGAATATTGTCTTGAACAAAACGATCAAAAGGGAAGGTCGATTGTTTAACGCTGAAAAAGCCAGACTGTGGTGGTTCAAACGATTCTATTTTTTCTCCCAACATCGCATCTGTGGCAATTTTTGGTAAAGAGAGATGATAGGCCTTGCTTAAAAAAGGCAGAGTTCTTGAGCCGCGAGGATTGGCCTCAATACAATAAATTTTTCCTTCTTTAATGGCGAATTGGAAATTAATAGGACCCACTATTCCTAATTTGTCTGCCAATTGAAAAGAAATGGTTTTTAACTCTTCATAATTTTTTTGAGTCAAAACCACAGGAGGTGTAATCATTCCAGAGTCCCCGGAGTGTACCCCGGCGAATTCGATATGTTCACAAATGGCAAAACAAAAATTGCCGAATTGATCACGCACTAAATCCACATCATATTCAATGGCATTTTCAAGATACGTCTCAACTTGAAAGGTGGCCTTTCCTTCTTGGAGTTGATCTTTCATGACCTTTGGAAGATCGTTTAAATCTTCGTGAGAATAAAAGATGTACATCGATTCTCCACCAATGACAAAAGAAGGTCTAATGATGACCGGAAGACCAATGTCGATCATGGCGTTTGTAAGATTCTTTTTCCCATTAATTTCTTTAGAGTGAGTATGCGAGAGAGTTGTCTCTTTGGTAAGCTCATAAAATTGCTTTCTGTCTTCAGTCGTCTCCAACATTTTCCAGGTTGGACCTAAAAAATTAATTTTGAAAAATTCAGAACGGAAACTGCGCTCTAAGTGTTCGCGAAGTTGAATTCCTGTTTGTCCACTGAATGAAGCAATGACACCAAAAGGTTTTTCGTTGATTAAAATATCAAAGAGGTCTTCTGAATAAAGAGGTGAGAGATAAAGGCGATTAGAGCTGTCATAGTCAGTAGAGACAGTTTCAGGATTTGAATTAATCATGATGGAGAGAATGTTTTGCTCTCGCAATCGCTCACAGGATTTTACGCAGGAGTAATCAAATTCAATTCCTTGTCCAATTCTGTTGGGCCCTGAGCCTAAAATGGCCACAGCTTTTCCTTGTAGCGTTAGCGAGTGTGCTTCATTTTCCTCAGCGTAGGTAGAGTAAAAATAGGGGGTCTCTGCCTTAAATTCCCCGGAACAAGTATCAACTGCTTTAAAAACGGGAAAAATCTTATGTTTAAAGCGAAATTCTAAAACATCTTTTTGAGATTTATTACAAAGAAGGGCAATGTGCTTGTCTGAAAGTCCAATCTTTTTTAATTCAATAAAGGCCGTGGGATTAGCTAAGAGTTCTTTTTCATTTTTGATGCTTTTTTCTGAATCAACGACTAATTGCATTTGTTCAATGAACCACTTAGTGATTTTTGAGTGCTGGTGGATTTCCTCTACACTCATGCCCTTTCTTAAAGCATCAAGAACAGTCAACAAGCTCAGTTCATTGGCCGTTTGTAATCGTTTTGTTAAATAGGTTAAATCGATGTCAGCTGGAGTGCTTTTTAATTGAGAGAGACTAGGGATTTCAAGCCCCATTTCTAGAGCTCTTAAGGCCTTTAAAAAAGCTTCACTAAAACTTCCCCCTAAAGCAAGAACTTCTCCCACTGAGCGCATTTGCGGCCCTAGCGTTTTAGAAGAACTTGGGAATTTGTTAAAAGGAAAAATAGGAATTTTAAGGGCCACATAATCCAGCGTTGGCTCAAAGGCAACTGGAGAAGCTTTCGTTATATCATTGAGAATTTCAGCTAAGGTGTATCCGATAGCTAAAAGAGCGGAAATTTTAGCGATAGGGTATCCCGTGGCCTTGGAAGCAAGGGCACTAGATCTAGAAACGCGAGGATTCATTTCAATGACTGTAATATCATCTTCATTATCTGGATTGATAGCAAATTGAACATTGGCCCCACCGGCGACAACGCCCATGTGTTTGGCAATAGTCAGAGTCATTGTACGCAGTTTTTGCATGCAGCGATCACTAATCGTCATGGCCGGGGCCACTGTAATAGAATCTCCAGTGTGAATACCACAAGGATCAACATTTTCAATGGAACAAATGATGACTCCATTTCTTTGGGAATCGACCATGACTTCTAATTCAATTTCTTTTTGGCCGACAAGGGATTTCTCCATTGTGACGGGAAACTTTATGTCAGATGTAAAAACTTCTTTTAATTCGTCGGTATTATAAACAAGCGCCGCTCCTTTTCCACCGAGAGCAAAATCGCGTCTAATTATCAGAGGAAATTTGACGAGATTGTGGGCCATGGTCAGTGCTTCTTCTTCATTTTTGGCGGTAAAGCGCTTACCTGTTTGATAACCTAATTGATCGAGCTCCAAAGCAAACAAGGCCCGGTCTTCAGTTTTTTTAATGGTATCGACATTGGCCCCTAAAAGAGCGACATGGTTATCTCTTAAAAAATGCTCTTCTTCTAATTCAACACAAAGGTTAAGGGCCGTTTGACCTCCCATCGTAGAAAGAACAGCATCGACCTTTTCTTTTTTGATAATTTTTTTGATGGTCTCTTTAGTAATAGGTTCAATATAGGTTCGAGCACACATTTCCGGATCAGTCATGATGGTGGCCGGATTTGAATTCAGAAGAACGACATCAATGCCTTCTTCCTTGAGCGCCTTGAGAGCTTGAGTTCCTGAATAATCAAATTCACTGGCCTGCCCAATTTTTATTGGCCCAGAACCAATGAGTAAAATGCGCTTATAGGGCGTCTCTTTTTTGAGACGAGAGTTAAGTTTATTGAAGACAAAGAGATTTTTGGGATCAACAGGTGTCTTTTTCTTTCCTTCTAAAAAAGATTTTATTTCTAGGAAAAATTCATGGGCATCATGGGGCCCAGGATTGGCCTCGGGGTGAAACTGCACTGATTTTATAAAGTGATCAGTCGAAGCAATCCCTTCAATTGAATCATCAAAAAGAGAAGTGTATTGAACAAACAGAGTTCGCTTTAAGAGGTTGTCATCTTTATTTTGATGAAAAGAATTTGTTTCAATGGCATAACCATGATTTTGAGAAGTGATAACAATTGAATTTGTTAAATGATCAATCACGGGGTGATTGGCCCCTCTTTGCCCGAAAGGAAGTTTAATAACTTCAATATTTAAGGCCGCAGCGATGAGTTGATGACCTAAGCAGATAGCGCGAATAGGAATATCTTTTTGCAGTAGATCTTTTACTACCGAAATTTCTTTTTTAAAGTTTCTTGGATCTCCTGGGCCGTTAGAGAGCAAGATAAGTCTAGGATTTAAACTTAAGACTTCTAGAGCACTGGCGTGATGAGGCAAACTGACGAGCGGAAAACCCAGTGCCATGACTTGATCAATAATGGCCTGCTTAACTCCGTAATTCATAAGAACGATGGGATTGTCACCCGATCGATGAATGATCATTTTTTCTTGTGAAACGAGGCCGAGCTCATCTGTTAATAATTGAGCCGCCGCAAATTCATAAGGTGTTGGGGTTTTATCTTTAAAGGTCAGTACCGATTTATGAGAAGTTTCTTTCTTTGTTGTTAAATAACGAACAAGGGCCCTGGTATCAACGCCTGAAAATAAGGGAGCTTTTATTTCACTCAAGCATTGGTTGAAAGAAAAATTTCTCGCAATCACGCAAGTTGCAAAAGAGTTTTTGGATTGAGCAACATTATAGTGAGGATTGGACTCATAGTTACCAATATGAGCATTGGTAAAAATAACATGCTGACCCAAAAAGGAAGGGTCTGTTAGGGTTTCTTGATAACCACTCATCCCAGTTGTAAAGGCGGCTTCTCCCCAAATTCCCTTTTGTAATTCAGGATCAAGAGCGTCGCGATTGACATAACCTCTAAATTTAGTTCCATCTTGAAAATGAAGGTAAGCAACAGATTTTTTAAGAGAGAGATTAAAATTTTTCTCCATGAATGTTTCCAATATTTTTATCGTTATTTACGAGCATTGATTGAATGATCGCCATTCTCATAGGAATGGAATTTTGTACTTGAAGATAACCCTGATAGAGGGAAGATTTTATAAGATCGTGATCGATTTCCATGCCGATATTGGCAGGTCCAGGATGCAAGACAGGGATAAGTTTGTTCAAACTTTTAAGTAATTTCAAGGAGACGCCATAATGATCGTGATAGTTGAATTCCTGACTCAAAAGAGATTGTTCATGTCTTTCTTTTTGAATGCGCAAGAGATAGACGAAGTCAGATTTTTTAAGAGTCTCCTCTCGGTCATCTGACCACTCGACCCCAGGAGGGAGCGAATCTTTTGTTGGAAGAAATGCCTGAGGGCCACAAAGAATAATTTTAATGCCGAATTGTGGAAGTAGCTTAATAAGTGAATGACCAACTCTTGAGTGAATATTATCTCCGAAAATGGATAATGTTTTTCCTTCTAATTCCTTACTGAGCTCAGCAAGAGTCAAAAGATCCAGAAGCGCTTGCGTTGGATGCTCGTTAACTCCATCTCCACCGTTAATGATTTTAATGGGAGGGGATCTTTTAAACTGAGCGAGTTGATGAGAGATGCTAGAGCGAAAAATACAAAGATTGACACCTTGATGAAAAAGAGTGAGAAGAGTTTCTTCTAAACTTTCTCCCTTTTTTAAGCTTGATGTTTCTGCATTAAAATCAATATACATCGCACCTAGTTTTTGGATGGCGATTGCAAAAGAGTGTTTTGTCCGAGTGGAATTTTCTAAAAAGGACGTTGCAATAATTGGTCTCTTGTAAGTAAAGAGATTTGATTCACTGTCACGATTTTTAAATTTAGAACTAAGGGAGAGTAACCCGTCGATTTGGGGTTTGTCCAAATCATCTATACTTTCAAGTAACGAAGGAAATGAATTCATTTTCTTCCTTGATGAGAATTTGTTAGTATGTAACAAAATTTCAAGTTTTTATTTTTTTCCATATTAGTGAGAGAACGATCATTTGAAAAGAACTATTACAAAAATAAGATAGAAGCCTCATGATTAAAATTGACTACAGCAATCAGATACAAAAAGAGGCCATTCTCAACGAATTTAAAGGCAATCTTTTTGAATTTTTAGTCGCTCAGGGTCTTGCGCGTAAGTCTAATATTGAGGATCAATTTTTGCTCTCGCTCCCCACCGAATTTAAGTCCAGACTAGGAACTTACGAGGAGTTAATCCGCCTCCATGAGGGGAGATTGCTG
>JAGOVS010000131.1:0-4077 GCA_018060625.1 Bacteriovorax sp.
AATCATCTTTTTCTTGCATTGGATAACCTATGCTTATGCTGTTAAAATTGGCGGTGCCGGAGTTGCTGTTTTAGGAATGAGTACTTATGGCCTGCAGCTCATGATCGCGAGTGCACTCTTTTTAGGTCATAGAATAACGAAAAAGGATCTCTTTTGTTTGGGTCTTGCTTTCGTAGGATTATTTCTTATTTTTCCAACTTGGAATCTGCATCACGCAACAACAAAAGGACTCCTGCTTGGGTTAGTAAGCGCGACCTGCTTTGCCCTTTTACCGATTTTACATAAATTTTCCGATGATATTTCGACTGAAATGCGCATCTTTGCTCAATTTTTCGGCGCTTTTCTGTGTTTTCTTTTTTTAGCAGGAGAAGCAGAGTGGAATTTAACACACTCCGATTGGTGGGGTCTTCTTTTTCTGGCCATCTTTGGGACGCTTCTCGCTCATGGCCTATGGGCCAAAATTTCATCCACACTTTCTCCTGGCATTACAGGACTTGCTTATTATAGTATAGCTCCGATGACCATTATTCTTTCTGCCATTTTTATGGGGGAGAGGATGACTTTGTTGCAAATAACTGGGGCCTTTATTGTTATTGGGGCCGCCGTTTTTAATAAGTGGAGCACTCGCTAATGAACGATCCTATTTCTTTAATCAATTTCCCAGAGGGGAAAATTCCAGAAATCCACTTGATTCGGGATGTGAGTAAACATTTAAAGCGAGGACACCGTTGGATTTTTGCCGATTGTTTTGATCAAAAAGAAAAACCACGAGAAGGTCTGGCCATATTAAAAGCAAAAAATGAAATCATTGGTTTTGGGTTAGTTCAAGCTGAAACCCAGTTGCGCTTTCGTTTGCTCTGTCTGGCCGAAGAACATTTTGTGAGGGCCAACAATCTTTCTCATACTTTAAATTTCTGGAGCGAATGGCAGTGGAAGCGGGCGGTGGAATTGCGAAAGCATTTTCGCAGTGACTTCACTAATAGTTTTCGGCTTATAAACGGTGAAGGAGATGGTTTACCGGGATTGATTATTGATATCTATAACGACACGGCCGTTATTAAACATGACCATCCCGTTGTTGAAAAATTTTGGAATCATCAAGGGATTGCCAATAGATTGCTTCAGGATTTTCCTTTTTTAAGAACCGTTTATCTCAAAAGACGAAACGATGAAGAGGTCAAAGGGGAAGAGATTTATGGAAAACTTCAGGATGAAGTTCTCTTTTTGGAAAATGGGCATACTTTTGCCAGCAATATTCGAGACGCTGCTAAAACGGGTTTTTTTCTAGATCAAAGAGATAATCGCAAACTCATAGGGCAGTTCTCTAAGGGGAAAAGTGTTCTTAACCTTTTTAGTTATACGGCCGGGTTTTCCGTCTTTGCCGCAAAAGGTGGGGCCACTCACGTGACAAGTGTGGATATAGCTAAAGCGGCCATTTCAGCGGCCACGAGAAATTTTGAAGTCAATCAATTGCAAACTCCTCATGAGGCCATTGCTCAGGATGCATTTGCCTATATAGACGAACAAATAAAGGCCAAGAATAAGTGGGATATCGTTATTACAGATCCACCTAGCTTTGCCCCAAATCAAAAAGCTGTCGAGTCAGCTATTGAAGCTTATACGAGGGTTTTTTCCCAGTCTCTGAAACTTGTCAATGCCAATGGCCTTTTCGCGGCCAGTTCTTGTTCAAGTCATATTACTTCAGAAAAGTTTCTGGATATCACTCGAGAATCGTTTTCAAAAAATAGAAAACGCGGAACTCTTGTCTACTTTGGAGGACAGCCCTTTGACCATCCTTACCCTCTTGCGATGGAGGAGCTACGCTACTTGAAATTTGCTCTTTTCAGGGTTGATTAACTTAATAATCTTTATGGACAGGATTCATTCCCAATTGCTCCAAGGCCTGGATTTCTCTTTTTAGACCTTGGGTGTAGTTTTGGATTTTTTGAAGATGCTCTTTTGTGGCAAGATCGTGTTCGGCCGCAGGTGTGAGGTCTTTTATTTTTTCTTCTAACTCATTCACTTGATCATTTTTCTCATATACTCGTTTTCCTATTAAGAATTTTTCCCTGAAGAGGTTTTCTTTTTCCGGTGGGCAATAGCTTTTATAAATATCCCCCCTTTTACCACTTTCAAACCCATGCATTGGGGTGCAGAACTCGCTCCATCCTTTTTCAAAACTTTTTGCATATCCTTCGAGATCAACGGTAGAGTTGCTTCTTATGCAGACTTTTCTGATTTCATCAGTGAGATTTGTCAGACCTTTGCGTCCTTGGGAAAATCCCATTTCTTTCATATCCTTCTTGCAATCCTCCCTTGAAATTGTCGAACAGGACACTAAAATCCAAGAAAGAGCGATGAGTTGAAGAGAGTTTAAGAAATTCATTTTTTGTCCTAAAAGAAGTGAACGTGAAAACGATTCTATCTTAGCGTAAAAGCATCTCTCGAAGCTAGTAAGATAGGCAAAAAAGGCCATGAAACTTTTTCTTCTTTAATTATTTTTTGAATGTCCGAAAATATTGGTATGGGAAATACAAAATTAAAAGAGTCCAAAGTTACAAAAGAAGCAACGAAAGAGATGATTGGTTATCCGAAATTTCGGGAAATTGATGGGAGTCACCCTTTAAAAAAGGCCGTGCCTGAAGCCGTTGTAGAATACCAGGTACGCACAAGGCACGGGGGGCAAGTCGCTTTTTTTAATTTTGAATTGGCCCGTGAAATTGGGCTCATCTCTGAGACTCACCCGGATGAGTTAACAAAAGAGTTACGTGAAGAAATTCTTCACGCCTTTAGTATCGTGATCATCAACGAATATGATCTCATGAATAATTTTAATTTCCCTAAAGAGGACATAAGGGCGAATACCTATATGGCCACACGCTATTTGCAACTTCAACACCCTTGTAAGAAGGGGACAACGTCCGGAGATGGAAGAAGTATTTGGAATGGGCAAGTGACAAACAAGGGAAAAAGTTTTGATGTCTCAAGTTGTGGGACTGGGGCCACGAAGTTGAGCCCTGCTTGTAATATAAATAAGAAATTTTATCAAACGGGAGATCCTTCTGTTTCCTATGGCTGCGGCCTCTCGGAGAAGGATGAAGGTTTTAGTTCACTATTTTTCAGTGAAGTTTTGGCCAAAAATGGCCTTGAGACAGAAAGAGTCCTGGCCATTATTGAATTCCCTAAGGGGATTGCAATCAACGTAAGAGTTCATGAAAATCTTTTACGTCCCTCCCATATGTTTAATCATCTCAAGCAAAATAATCTTCCGACACTTAAGCGAATGGTAGATTATTATATTGATCGACAGATCAAAAATAAAATCTGGAAAAATCCCCCGTTAGAAGAGAAGTCCCTCTATGATTATTTTTTAATGAAAGTGGTGGAGACTTTTGCACGCTTATCTGCTGACTTCGAAGATCAGTACATATTCTGCTGGCTTGATTGGGATGGGGATAATATTTTAATGGATGGAGGAATCATCGACTATGGTTCAGTCAGACAGTTTGGACTCTATCACCATGAGTATCGTTATGATGATGTTCAAAGATGGTCAACTTCAATTAAAGAGCAAAAACAAAAAGCGCGCTACATTGTCCAAACATTTGCTCAGATTGTTGATTATCTCAAAAATGAGAAGAAAAAGTCGATTGAAGATTTTAAAAATCATCATTCCACTCAAACCTTTGATAAGCGTTTTTATGATTACAAGAACCATAATATTTTAGTAAAGATAGGATTTAACTCTAAATACACAACCTATCTATTAGAAAATTGCCGGAAAGAAGTTGAGAGTTTCAGGGATGATTTTACTTATTTTGAAATGGCAAAATCAGTTAAGGGACCACAGAAAGTTCCAGACGGAATGAACTGGAATGCCATCTTTTGCATGAGAGATATTTTGCGAGAACTTCCTCAGATCTATTTGGCACGAGGGTTTGGGCAAATTGTTTCTGAAAATGAGTTTTTAGATATTATAAAATCAAGCTATGCAACAAAGGCCGATCTTAAACGGTCGCTTCGTCGGGATTTGAAGATATCAGGATTCCAGAAGAATTATCTTAAGTTAATCACCCA
>JAGOVS010000131.1:4177-7455 GCA_018060625.1 Bacteriovorax sp.
AAATTTTTAAAACGTGGTGGAGTTTTGTGTGGTCTATCCGCTGGGGCCATTGTTCTGACTCCACATGTGCATACCGCGACTTTTCCTCATTTTGATCGCGATGAAAACCCGTGGGATATGAAAAATCTATCGGCCATGAAGCTGGTCAATTTTGAATTCTTTCCCCATTACAAAAATTCTAAACGCTATGATGCAGAACTACTTTTTCATTCAAAAAAATCTAAATTGCCGCTTTTTGCTTGCCCTGACGGGGGAGGCATTATTGTAGAAAATGAGCAGATTTCATTTTGTGGAAAATGCCACCAGTTTTATCAAGGAAAAAAATTGACCCTTTCCAATTACCTAGGTTAGCCGTCAACTGATGAAGGTCTTGTCCAAATAAAAAGAAGGACAGCAGAAAGAATCAACACCATGAGTATTTTGGGCCAAAGGGGAACTGCTAAATAGGGCAAACGGAAAATGATGACAAGGGAGATCATTAGAGTCGCTAAGATTTTTGCTTTTAGGCCAATGACTTTCTTCTCTTCCCAATCTCTAAGGGGAGGGCCAAGGTATTTTTGATTTCTTAACCAAGAGTAGAGAAAACTATTTGTGTGAGAGTAACACAAGGCCGCTAAAAGTAAAAAGGGCGTTGTGGGAAGGATTGGTAAAAAGGCCCCCACGATTCCTAGAATTAAAAAAAAATGTCCTGCGATTAATAAGATAAATTTTTTCATTAATACTTTGGCCACAAGGGTCATTTATTTAACCTAGCAATGCTCCAATACTATCCTATTTTATACACATTATTCAATTTATTCTTAAGCTAAAAAAGTGGTAGTATAATAAGAAAAATTTAGTTTTATTGATAATATTAACCCCCCTCAGCGCTAGGAAGTCACTATGAGCAAAGTTAAAAAAACACTAACAGTAGGTTCAAAAAACTACAGCTACTACAGCTTAAAAGAAGCAAAAAACTTAGGATTGAGCGATATTGATCGTCTTCCTAAATCACTTAAAGTTTTATTGGAAAATTTACTTCGCCATGAAAATGGTCGCGATGTCACTTTTGATGATGCCTTGGCAATCAATGAATGGGTTAAGACTCAAAAATCAGATCGCGAAATTGCCTATTACCCTGCTCGTGTACTGATGCAAGACTTTACGGGTGTTCCGGCCGTTGTCGACTTAGCAGCGATGAGAGAGGCCATGAAAAAAATTGGTGGAGACCCTAAAAAAATTAATCCGCTTATTCCGGTGGATTTAGTGATTGATCACTCTGTTGCTGTTGATTTTTTTGGTAAGGAAGATTCTTATGAAAAAAACGTTGCCCTTGAATATGAAAGAAATAAAGAGCGCTACACTTTTTTAAAGTGGGGACAAAAGGCCTTCAAAAACTTTAGAGTTGTTCCTCCTGGCACAGGGATCTGTCATCAAGTGAACTTAGAATACTTGGCCCAAGGTGTTTGGACGAAAACAGAAAATGGTGAAACAACGGCTTATCCAGATACATGCGTAGGGACTGATTCTCACACCACTATGATTAATGGTCTTGCCGTTTTAGGATGGGGAGTAGGAGGAATTGAGGCCGAAGCAGCGATGCTTGGTCAAGCAGTCACGATGACTGTTCCTGAAGTTGTTGGGTTTAAATTAACGGGAAAAGTTAATGAAGGAATAACAGCAACGGACATTGTTTTAACAGTGACTCAAATGCTTCGCAAACATGGTGTTGTTGAAAAATTCGTGGAATTCTACGGACCTGGTGTAAAAGTTCTCTCACTTGCCGATAGAGCAACGATTGCTAACATGGCACCAGAGTACGGCGCAACTTGTGGTTTTTTTCCTGTTGATGAAAAAACGATCGACTATTTACGTTTCTCTGGAAGGGCCGAAGCACAAGTTGCTTTGGTTGAAGCTTATGCAAAAGAGCAGGGCCTTTGGTTAAACGCAGGTGACGCTGATCCTGTATTTACTTCAACTCTTGAATTAGATTTAAGCACTGTAGTCCCATGCCTATCTGGTCCCAAACGTCCCCAAGATAGAATTGAATTAACAGCTGCCGCTGAAGCTTTTGCCAAGGAATTAAGTTCTTCTTTTAAAATGAATCCTGAAGTGGCCAATTCTGAATTTGATGTGGAAGGGGCCAGTTATAAGCTTAAAAATGGTGCCGTTGCCATCGCAACGATTACCTCTTGCACGAACACGTCTAACCCATCCGTCATGATAGCAGCTGGACTGGTCGCAAAAAAGGCACGGGCCCTTGGGTTAATGTCTAAGCCATGGGTAAAGACTGCTCTTTCTCCTGGGTCAAAAGTCGTTACGGATTATTTAGTTGAATCAGGACTTCAGCAGTCCCTTGATGAGTTGGGATTTACTCTCACGGGATACGGTTGCATGTCTTGTATTGGTAACTCTGGCCCCTTACCAGAGAATATTTCTAAATCAATCAACGCCAATAATCTTGTCGTTACTTCAGTTCTTTCGGGAAATAGAAACTTTGAAGGAAGAATTAACCCTGACATTAAAGCAAACTATCTTGCCTCACCTCCACTGGTTATCGCCTATGCCTTGGCCGGAAACATCAATATTAATTTAACCAAAGATCCCATTGGTAAATCAAAAGATGGCAAAGATGTTTTCTTAAAAGATATTTGGCCAACTCATGAAGAAATTAATCTTGTACTGATGAGCAAACTTACAAGTGAGATGTTTAAGAATCGTTATGCGAATGTTTTTGACGGTGATAAATACTGGCAAGGAATTAAAGTAGCAGAAGGGGAGTTTTTTGCTTGGGAAGAAAACTCGACCTATATTCGAAACCCAACATTCTTCGAGAATATTAATGATACTCAGTCTTTTGAAAAAGGGGTGAGTTTAAAAGCGGCCCGTATTCTCGCTCTTTTTGGTGATTCGATTACCACAGATCATATTTCTCCTGCTGGCTCAATTAAGAAATCGGCCCCTGCGGGAACTTACCTCATTGAGAAAGGAGTTCAACCAAATGACTTTAACTCATATGGCTCTCGTCGCGGAAATCACGAAGTCATGATGAGAGGAACATTTGCCAATATCCGGATTAAAAATGAAGTGGCCCCGGGAACAGAGGGAGGAGTGACCAAATATATTCCATCTGGCGAGATCATGTCGATTTACGATGCGGCCATGAAGTATATTGATGATAAAACTCCCCTGGTTGTTATTGCAGGAAAAGAATATGGAACAGGATCTTCTCGTGACTGGGCAGCAAAAGGAACTTTTCTTCAAGGTGTAAAAGCCGTTGTTGCAGAATCTTTTGAGCG
>JAGOVS010000132.1 GCA_018060625.1 Bacteriovorax sp.
ATTTCAGTGGAATGAGATTAAAAAGAAAACATTTTTATTGATCCTTCTTAGTTTCCTATCAGCTCTTATTTATTGGAAAATCATCACGCTAAATCTTGTAGGTAATGAAATTCAAAATGGAGTGGGATGGCCTTCAATTATTAGTCCATTCTTATTCATCGTACTTTATAAGTTAAATGAGAAATTGACAGACTACTCTTGGATCATTGGTCTCATGATGGCCATTTGTATAGGTATTTTTTTTGGAGCAATTTCTGGTTTTTTTGAGAAAGGCGCAGATGGTTTAATTATTCAGGCATTACTAACAACTTTTGGCTCTGTTTTTTCTATCATTTTCCTCTATAAAAATAAATTCATAATTGTTAATAACAAATTTCTACATTTCACTGCTTTTATTTTCAGTACACTTATTTGGGTAGTTACGGCAGATTTTATTTTGAGTTTCATTGCCTTAGGTTGGCATTCCTTTTTTGCAGGAGTTTCACCAATTGCAATTGGGCTAAACACTATAATTATATTATTGGCATATCTAGTTTTTACAATAGATCTGAATATTATCGATGAAAAAATAAATATAGGATCAGTTTCAAAAAATCAAACTTGGGCATTTTCAATTGAACTTTTAATTGATGTTGGGTGGATTTATTTTGCAGTAATCTTTTTAATATTGAGATTAAGAGGAAGGAATAATTGATAAATCAATGGCAAGAGTGCGGTCGAAGTGATCAGTCACGAGAATGGACCGCCCCCTGATTAGGGTTAATCACTTGAAAAAAGACAAAAAAAACCTCTTATTTCTAAGAGGTTTTTTATACACAAAATTTGGTGCCCAGGGACGGAATCGAACCGCCGACACAGGGATTTTCAGTCCCTTGCTCTACCGACTGAGCTACCTGGGCGGAACCATTTTTTGAAACTAAAAAGTAATGTATCCGTTTCTTTTCGTCAATTAATTTCTTTTTAATCTTTCAGATTTTCAAAAGTAAAACGAATGCTTAGCTGATCGTATATTCTACACCGATGAGGTGGATCTCGATGGTTTATTTGTGAAAAATTCAGTATTCTCCCACTATGAAAATACAAAAACTCACTCTTGATTATCTTGACCAAAAAACGAATGCCCTTATTTTTCTTCCTGATGGGCAGGGAGTTCATTCTAGCGTTTTAAAACCTGTATTTGCTGTTTTCACTCATGGCTATACTGCAGACAAGGGATCGATCATTCAATGGCCCATTAGGCTAGCAGAAGCAGGTGTGAGCTGTATTCTTTTTGATCTTCCAGGTCATTATTTAGGTAATTTTGCGGAAGTGGTAGATTTTGAGCATTTTAAGAACCATGCTCATGAGCTATTTTATCAAGCCTTTCTTTCGTTAAAAGGTGAGTTTTCTAAAGAGTTTCCGTTAGAAGAAGAGATGCTGACCAAGGAGAAATTAAAAATTGTTTTAAGCGGGCATTCGCTCGGTGCGCTACTTTCGTTAAAAGCACTTTCCTTGCCAGGCTTTGCTGATTTTGAAAAATGCTCTGTTGCCGTGGGCCTTGGAATGGCCCCAAAAAACATTGTTCATCTTTTTGATACTCCTTTTTATAAAAGCACTTTGCGTATTCGAGAACAACTTGTCTCTAAGGCCTTAAGCCCTGCGAATGTTTTTCCATGGATAAAAGAAGAAAAGCAGAGACTGGATGTGGAAAATCAAACAATTCATTTAATCACAGGTGCTGATGATTTAGTTGTGGGTGAAGATGGGATGGAACGCTTTATCGAAAGTCTTTCCCCTAAGAACAATAAAGTAACTTTTGAGAAACCATCAAAACTTCCTCATCATGAGCCGCAATTGGCCGCGGCCCATGTGAAGAAATATTTGAAAAAAATAAATTGGATTTAATTTTTTAAAAGCGTGCCCCTAAACTCAATTTCACAATAGTTTCATCTGTTTCAATGTTTCTCTCAACAGAGGCCCCTAGAACGACGATATCGAGAACTAAGTTAGCTCCGGCCCCAATATTTAATCCTCCATAAGGATTATACAATTGACCAGTTTTTTGAGAGTACTGACCATACATTGTCGTTCCGCCTGTCCTGTAAGCATAGTCGGCCTTCACCACACCTTCGATATACTTATTGATAATCATTCTTCTTCCTGCAGCACCTATGACAATATAAGAAGCGCTACCATCTTCAATGGCCGTTGAGATGTAATGGCCATCTACATTTTGGGAGACGAATCTTCCCGTTTTAGTATTTGAATCAAGCATTTTAACTGTCAGGTCCCAGTCTATGGGGTTGGCCGAATCTCCAGACATAGCGACAGGTACAGAAATCGTAATGGCTTGCGCATAACTGTCTGAATTACCCGCCAATTTATCCTCGACAGCGACATCGATAGCATAAGTTGAAAGTGAAACAAGTAACATTGAAGCAGCCGCCATTGATTTGACTAATTTTTTCATCGTAATCTCCAAGTAGAAAGGATTGGTATTGCTTAGACAGAGTAGAGCATTTCTCCACAATGATCCTTGTCTTCTGTAAAAGATTCAATTGTTAAAAAGTATGTCTAATGTTTAGACGCTTTGATATGTCTAAACTTATTTTTATAAAAGACCGATTTTAGAGAAATGAAAAAGCTTTTTCAAACAATTCAGAAACTCACAAGGGCAGAGAAGAATACTCAATCAGTACCTCATTATATTAAGCGCCCTATTAGGATTAATATTCATGAATTGCACCAAGTCTATTTTGAGAGAAATGATGAAAGAATTATCATTAGTAATATGAACTCTAAAGGTTTTGGTTTTTTGGGGAAATCTTTTTCTGTTTTACCAGCCAAAGGAGATGTCCTTAAAGGAGTTTTAATTATTGAAGGTAGCTCCTTTCCATTAGATCTGGAAGTCGTTTACTCTGGCAAAAATGTAGGTTGTAAAATCAAGTCAATAAGTAGGGAGTGTTTGAACGAAATTTCCCAATATTTCTCCTTTGAAATCCTGGCCCTAAGTCTCTATCCTCTTAACTCTGATCACTTAAAGAAAGATCCGGATGGGACACCTCGGATCTTTGTTGGTGAAGATAATTGTGAATTATTTTTTGTAGAGAATAATAAAAACTTGGTTAAATTTAGTCTCACTATTTTTGGCAATTATCTAGAAGTCGATAAAAATCAAAATGTTCGGCACGGTAAAATTCTTGACAATGCCGAGGATGGTGAAAAAGAAATGACCTATAAAAAAGCGACCATTATTCAGACATCTCAAGATGCTCTTTCAGAAGAGCAAAAAAATAAGATTGAAAGGTTTATTTTAAATATTGAAAATCTTAATCACGAATACAAAAATGAAATGATCAAGCTGATGAAAACTAAACAGAACTGATAAAAGTATAGACTCACCTTAGACGGCCAGTTTAGTAGTCTTCATTTCTCGCTTTTGAGCGCATAATAAAGATATGAAAACGATAAAATCAACATTTCTTCAAAGAGCACCTAAACTGTTAAAAACGTCCTTTCAGTTGGCCACAGGCAAAAATCTTGATTCAATGGTTGAGCAATTGTCTGAACTAAAAGGTGTGCCTCAGAAACTCGGACAACTCTTAAGCATGGACGTTACCCAATTTATTCCTGACGAATTAAAAGAGAAATTAAAACCACTTCAAGGATCAGGGAAGGCCCTAGAGGCAAGTGTTCTTTTGGGACTTTTAAAAAGGGAATTAAGTTCAGAGCAATACTCATCTATAACTCATTTTGAACAAACTCCATTAGGGGCAGGTAGTATTGGGCAAGTTCACCAGGCCAGTCTTTTAGGGCATTCAGTTGTTTTTAAAATACAATACCCAGAAATTGAAAAGAGCATCCTTGCTGATCTCGCCCTGTTAGGGCCCATGACTGCACTGTTTGAAATGGTTCGTCCTGAAACTCGAGATTTCTCCATAATGCTTAAAGAAGTGAAAGCGATGCTTTTAAATGAGCTCGATTACGAATTGGAAGTTAAAAATATGCTTTTTTTTAAAGAAGCAATGAAAGGAGATGACCGTTATCATGTCCCTTCCCTTATTCCGGAGTATTCCCGTTCTAAAATTATTTGTATGGATTATATTGAAGGAGTTTCTTTAGGCGATTTCATAGAGTCCTCAAAAAAAGATAAAACGCTGGAGGCCCGAACGCTTGTTGCTCACGCCATGCTTGACTTATTTATTGAAGAGTTTTTTCATTTGGGACTTGTTCAGACTGATCCTAATTTTGCCAATTATTTAATACGCAATGGAGATCAAATTGTTCTTCTTGATTTTGGAGCAGTCAAAGAGTTTGATTCTCGTTTCAGGAAAAAATATTTTCTCCTCCTAAAGGCGGCCATTGAAAATAACGATGATGATATTCTTCGTTTTGGCGAAGATCTTGGCCTGGTTTCTTCAGCTGATAAAACAGAAGCTGTTGAACTCTTTGTAACATTTATGAAGGAGGCCATGTCTTATTTCAGAAAAGAAAATAATCCTATGAATTTCCGAGACGAAAAAATTACGGGCCGTCTCCTAGAGATGGGGTGGAAGCTTTGGAAAGTTCAACGTATTTCCAGTCCCAACGCCAATCTGATCTTTTTACACCGAAAGCTCGGGGGCCTATTTTCTCTTTTAAAAGAAATGCAAATCTCTATTGATTTGTATCCTTATTGGGAAAAAATGGAAAAATTCAATCAGTGACCTTCAAAAGAACAAAGAGCAAATACCCTATGACCTAAATCCGCAATTTTTTTTGCCCCACCAAGTTCAGGTAAGTCGACGACAAAGGCCGTCTCAAAAATCTTGCCACCGACTTTTTCAATTAAGGTAATGGCCCCTATGGCGGTACCTCCGGTTGCAATGAGGTCATCAATAAGAAGAATGCTGGCCCCCTGATGAATGGCATCTTCATGAATCTCAATGGTATCTGAGCCGTATTCTAAATCATAACTTTGAGAAATAGTCTTTCCAGGAAGTTTCCCTTTTTTTCTTACGGGGATAAATCCTTTGCCAAGGGAGAAGGCAAGAGCTGCTCCTAAGATAAATCCACGAGCTTCTATGCCCGCGATATAATCAATAGGAGCATTTTGGTATTTCTGGGCAAGAAGATTAATGGTGGTTTTAAAACCTTCCGGATCTTTTAAGAGAGTGGTGATATCGCGAAACATAATTCCTTCTTTAGGGTAATGAGGAATTGTTCTAATGAGTTTTGCGATATCGGCCATAATCTCTCCAATAGGTTTTATTTTTTTACAATTAAATTGACGTCTAATTGAACATTATCATTGATCATTTTGTCACCTAAACCTTGGAAAAATTTTCCAGATCCGTACTTAATATCATATGTTGTTCTGTCAAAAGTGATCTTAGCACTTGCTTTTTCTTTTGAAGCTGTTGCGTCAAACGTTACAGGAGCGGTCTTTCCTTTGATAGTTAGATCTCCAGTAATGGAATACTGATCGGCCTTTCCTTTTTTGACAGATTTAATCACAAACTTAGCTGTTTTGAATTTTTCTACAGCAAAGAAATCCTCACTTACGATGTGATCAATAAACTTTTTGTGGTAATCTTTGTCGGCTATATCAGTATTTGTAATAGTGGTCATATCGATTTCAAATTCACCACCTTTAAGATTGTTTTTATCAAAGTCAAGTCGACCATTCGCTAGTTTTACTTCTCCAGTGTGCTCGCCAGTCACTTTTTTACCAATATAAACAAGTTTCGAAGCAGCTGGATCAATGACTTGGGATTCAATTTTTGCAAAAGCTGAGACAGAAGAAAGAAGAAGAGTGGCCATCATTAGTTTTTTAATCATAAGTATCCTCCAATAGTATCGTTTGAGTTTTGTCACTTGGAATAGATGCTAACTGATTTTAATATAAAAACAAATGATAATTAATCTATTAACTATATAAGAAATTCTGATATAGATGAGGGGCATGAAATTTCTTTAAGAAACCCCAGGAAGGAATTATGACATTAGAGCAGATTATCACCATAGAGGCCATCGTTGAATGGGGCAGCTTTAAAGCGGCCGCCGATGCCCTTCATAAAAGTCAGCCTTCAATAAGTATGGCCATTAAAAAACTTGAAGAAGAATATCAAGTGACTCTTTTTTCCAGGGATAAATACAGACCTACTCTAACCAATGAGGGAAGAATTTTTTTTGAGAAGGCCAAACTTGTTTTAAAAGAGTTCAGAGCATTAGAGGTCATGGCCCAACAAATGAGCAAAGGTGAAGAGGTTGAAATTAGAATTAGTATCGATGCAGTAAGTCCTGTCTCGCTTATTTTAAAGTTTCTCAAACGCTTTTTTAATAATCACCCTATGACCAAGCTCAAGCTGTCTTTTGAAGTTTTAAATGGAACACTCGAGCGCTTGCTCGAGGGAGATGTTGACTTTGCAATTACCCCCGTCCCAGAAGGGGATTGGGAGATCGATATTCTTTTTTTAACGAGAACGAAAATGATTCCAGTGATGCGCTCGGATTTAGTGAAAAATAAAAAAATAACGGATTCCTTTCTCCGTGATCTCAACCAAGTGATTTTGGCCGATTCTGCAAGAAAGATGAAAAAGGCCAGTTCGGGAATTTTAGAGGGAGCAAAGAGTGTTACACTTTCTGAAATTTCATTTAAAAAAGAAATGATTCTACAGGGACTTGGTTGGGGAGGTCTTCCTCATGAAATGATTAAGAGTGAACTTGCCAGAAAAATTCTCACACCGATAAAAACGCCGCTCATAAAAGAGAGTTCTATGGAGATATTTTTAGTGCGAGATAAAACAAAAGTGATGGGGCCGGTGGCCAGAGAGCTTTGGGAGAGAATGAGTGAAGAGTTTAAAAGAGGAGGTGGTGAAAAGTAAAAAATCGACGCTTTCAAAATCCATTTTTAAACGTCGACTATTAACGTGTATTCCGTTTGTCTCTATGGATAAAATTCTAAGTGGCACATAGGTTTTTTAGTAGTTCTTTTTTCTTACAATTCATTACTATTTTCTAACATTGTAAGCGCACTTTTCCCAAGTAGCTGTAAATGCTCCTAGGGGCAAAAGGGATACTCTAAGGAAAGGTTCAAGTAATGTGTCTTGTTAAATGCATAATGTTTAGCATCGATCGATTCTCCTTTTTTATGCATTCGACAATTCGAGACAAAATCAAAAAAGTGGTATAGGAAAGAATGAAATTTATGACGGAGAAATCATTATATGAAAAGAGCAACGGGGCAATCCATTAGGATTTTCAAAAATCCCATTCTTGAATCTTTTACCCATGTTCATCCCATTGTTCCTCTCGTTGTTTGGACTCCTGTCGTCTTCTTTCTTTTTTACAGAGGAGCAATGCTTAAGCAAGTCAGTGGTGTTGAATTTTTATTTCTGGGATTTTTTGGACTTTTGCTTTGGACATTTACTGAATATATTCTTCATCGTTTTGTTTTTCACTGGGATGCTCAAAGTCGTGCGGG
>JAGOVS010000133.1 GCA_018060625.1 Bacteriovorax sp.
CTGAGCAAAAGAAAATGGGCCTAAAAAACTTAGGCCCATTAATAAAATAAAAAAACATAGAAATCGGTCTTTAAGCAATCGAATGACTCACTTTATTTGCCTTCGCTTTTTTCATCTGAGTGTCTGTGAAAAGAGTCGTTATCGCAGCAATATAAACCGACGAGTAAGTTCCGAATATAATCCCTAAAGACATGGCAAAAAAGAAATCCTTAATGGCCGCGCCTCCAAAAAAATACATTGAGATCGTTACGAGTAAAGTCGCAAGAGAAGTAATAATTGTTCGAGAGAGAGTGTCGTTAACGGCGTCATTAATGTGCTGACGAAGACTTATTGTTTTATCTTTATCTTCGTGCTCTCTAATACGGTCATAAACAATAACAGTATCATTAATGGAATAACCAATAATCGCGAGCAAGGCCGCTACCGTATGCAATGAAAACTCATGCCCCGTCCAAGCGATAATCCCTGCGACAACGATTACATCGTGACTAAGCGAGACCATCGCTCCTGGAGCGTATCTAAAGTCAAAACGAATCGCGATATAAATCATGATTGCCAGAATGGCCCAAAACATCGCCTTGACGGCCGAAAGGCGCAAGACTTTTCCGGCCTTTGGACCTACGATATCCACTTTTTGAATTTCGCCTTTATTGTCGGCAAATTCTCTATGAAGATCTTCTGTAATCTTTTGAGTGATAATATTAAGAGAGCCTTCTTCGGCCTGAACCTTAATTAAAACTTCATTATCTTTTTCTTCGCCAATAGTCTGAACAGAGACCCCTTTAAGACCTCCTTTATCCAAAGCTTCCCGCAATAAATCAAGCTGAATGGGTCTTTCAAATTTTGTTTGAATTTCAGCTCCACCTCGAAAATCGACCCCATAATTCATGCGATTAAAAATCCCATAGAGAGAGATCATCGTCAGAACAACTGAAGCCGTCACAATGTATTTTGCATATCCTACAAAATTAAAATTAGTTCCGTGTTTAATTAATTCGATCATAACTATTTACTCCAAACTTAAAAAACTTTTAATTAAATGCTCAGCTCTCTGCCTTCTGTCTTATCCATGTAAAGCTCGAACAATAAATGAGAGACATAGTAGGCCGTATACACAGTGACAACGATCCCGATAAGAAGAGTCACAGCAAATCCTCTAATCGGCCCAGTTCCAAAGTTTAAGAGACAAAGCCCTGCTGCTGCAGATGTAATGTGTGCATCTAAAACAGTCCATAAAGCAGAAGCAAATCCCAATTCATAAGATTTATAATTACTTATTCCTCGTCTTAGCTCATCCCGAATTTTTTCAAAAATAATAATATTGGCATCAACGGCCATCCCAACTGTAAGAGCAATTCCAGCAAGACCTGGTAGTGTTAAAGTAGCTTCAATGGCCACGAGAATAGCGACAGTAAAAAGAACATTTAATAAAAGAGTGACTACGGCAATCACTCCTGAGAAGCGGTAATACAAGACGGCAAAAATAAAGACGAGTGTACAGCCAATGATTGAAGCCATTTTAGCCTTCTCAATGGAATCCGCTCCTAAATTTGGCCCGACCGTTCTTTGTTCAAGAAAATCTAACTGAACAGGAAGAGCTCCTGCTCTTAAAACCAGTGCCAGATCTTTTGCTTCAGACATTGTCTTATTAAAGTCTGCCCCTCCACCACCGAGAGTGATTTGAGCGTGTCCTCCACCAATTTTTGCTTGAATGACTGGAGCAGAATAAACATTACCATCTAAAATGACGGCCATGCGTCTTCCGATATTGGCCCCTGTGGCCTCTTCAAATCTTTTCGCTCCGGCCGGTTTAAAGTCCATCGAAACGTAGGGATCATTTTTTTGCTGATCAATCTGCACACGGGCATCAGCTAGATCATCCCCTGTGATTTTAGCAATTGTCTCGACGACAAAAGGAATATTGGCCTCTTCCCCAGTTGCTTTATTGGTATTCTTTTCAAAAGCAAGCTCATGCCCTTCCGGAATGTCTGCTTTTAAAAATTCATTTATTTTTTTCAAGTATTCAGAGAAGCGATCCCCTTTTTTATAGGTAATCCCGGCCTTAGCGGCCTTTTCTAGCCAGGCCGTCGTCACTTGAGGAGAAAGCGTGTCGTTAACCATTTTAAATTCAAGTTTGGCCGTTTTTCCAATGAGCTCTTTGGCCCGCTCAATATCGCGAACACCTGGAAGCTGAACAACGATGCGATCGCTTCCTTGAGCAAGAATCTCTGGTTCAGTGACCCCAAACTCATCTATTCGATTGCGTATAACTTCAATGGATTTCCCAACGGATTGCTCTTCAATTTGTTTTTTAACAAGAGAGGCCAAGGCCATTTCAATTTTGCCATTCTCTTCTTTTGTAATACGAATATTTCCGGCATAAAATTCTTTGATTTTTTTCTTGGCCGCCTCAATGTCAGAAGCCTTGCTAAAAGTCATCGATAGTTTTGGATCCATTGGGTCTGATAGGTCCATCGCACCCGGAGTAACGATGATTTCTTGCTCTTTTAAAAGAAGCTCAACTTTTCGGGCATAGGTAAGGACTTCGTCTTTATAAACCTTTTTAAAATCAATCCCCATAATCATATAGAGACCGCCCTGGAGGTCAAGGCCGAGATTCATTTTTGACTTAATCGGATAAGGTCCAGATTCATCAAATTTTATCACGGTTGGAAGCAGGACAAGTACGGCAAGAACGACAAAGACAAGTAGCGCACTAAAGCGTACCCACCAGCTGGTTTTCATCAAAAAACTCCCTTTTTTATAGACGTCAAAATGAACTATACTAATTGGTTAACTCAAAAAGTATAGTTGATTCAATAATAGATTTGCAAGGCTGAATTAGGATTGCTTAGGAGATTCAGCCTTTGGGGCCACGTTCGCGACAACAGCTTCATCTGTTTCAATTTTTGTCGCCGTGACTTCAACATCCTTTTTCACTTCATTTTGAGCTGTTGCTGAATGAGGTTTACTCACTTCATTCATCATCTCATCACGAGCTTTTTGGAATTCGCGAATGGCCTGACCTAGACCTTTGGCCAATTCGGGTAATTTTTTGGGCCCTAAAAAAAGTAAAGCAATAATAAAAATAAGAAAAAGTTCACCTGCGCCTAATCCAAACATATGACCCTCGTTATTTTTTTTCTGTTTCAAGCACTGATTTAGCAAGACCCGCGATTTGGCCTCTTAGGACTTTAAAGCGCACGCCCTCTGAAACTTCCAGATCAACAACTTTATCAGTCATCCCGATGATTGTTCCAATGAAACCAGATTTCGTATAGACTTCATCTCCTTTGGCCAATTTTGCAAGGAGGGCCTGTTCTGCTTCAAATTGTTTTTTTTGTGGTCTAATCATAAGAAAATAAAAAACTAATCCTACCAAAATAAGAGGGAGAAAACTGCTGAGCATGGCATTTTGTTGAGAGGGAGCAGCTGCTTCTGCATGAGCTGAGAGAGAGAGCATTTTGAACATAAGTGAATTGAACATAATTGATCCTTTTCGTTATTTAAAAATTAATTCCAAATATTTGATTGGTATGAGTTATAGAACTTAGTATAAAAATCGTCAAATTGATCATTGATGATTGCCTTTCTTGCATCTCGAGTCATCTGCAGATAGAAGTGAAGATTGTGATAAGTGATCATATTGCCGGCCGTGTATTCGCCCACAGTGTACAAATGTCGAATATACGCACGCGAATATTTTTTGCACACTTTGCAAGAGCATTGTGGATCGGGAGGAAGAAGATCCTCTTTAAAGCGCTCTTTTTTTATATTGAGTGGCCCGCCTGCTGTGAGAAATTGTCCATTCCTCGCATTTCTGGTCGGCAAAACACAATCAAACATATCAATGCCTGCTCTAATGCCATTTAAGACGTCCAAGGGCTTACCAACACCCATCAGATAGCGCGGTTTATCTTCTGGCATTGTATGAACAAATTGATTGAGAAATTCCACCATTTCGTCATTTTTTTCTCCAACTGAAAGACCGCCTAGGGCAAGGCCCTCAAAATTCATTTCTTTTAAGCGCTCCATGCATTCCGAGCGCAAATCAAAATGCAATCCACCTTGAATGATACCAAAAAGATTTTGATGCTCTTTCAGTTTAAAGTCGCGACAACGACGGGCCCAACGAAGAGTGAGCTCCATGCTTTCGCGCAAGCGCTCTTTTGTCGCTGGGAGGGCCGGGCATTCGTCAAAATTCATGACAATATCACTGCCTAAAGCACGTTGAATCTCCATTGATTTCTCTGGCGAGATCAAATGTTTTGATCCATCCAGGTGAGATTGAAAAGTCACTCCTTCTTCCGTTACTTTATTCATCGAAGATAAGGAGAAGACCTGGTACCCCCCGCTATCAGTTAAAATGGGTCTATTCCATTGCATAAAACCATGAAGACCTCCACCAACGCGCTCGATAAGTTCGTGACCGGGCCTTAGATAGAGATGATAGGTATTGCCCAGAATAATTTGAGCATTCATCTCTTCGAGATCTTCTTGCCACATTGTTTTGACACTGGCCCTCGTTCCTACTGGCATAAAGATAGGCGTTTCAATCACCCCATGGGCCGTCGTTATTAATCCGGCGCGGGCCTTGTTAGATTGGGCCATTTTTTTATAAATCGTTTTGGATGTCATTTATTCACCTGAGTTATTTTATAATAAGCATTCCATCACCATAAGAAAAAAAGCGATAACGCTCTTTAATCGCCTGGGCATAAAGATCGAGAGTCTTCTCTCTTCCGATGAGAGCGGAGACGAGCATCAAGAGCGAGGATTTGGGTAAATGAAAGTTTGTAATGAGTCCATCTACGCTTTTAATGTCCACCCCTGGATGCAGAAAAATTTGTGTGCTATAGACTTTATTGGGGGCATGGCCCTTCTCAAAACTTGATTCTAAAACTCTTAGGGAAGTAGTGCCGACGGCAAAAATTTTTCTCGCTTTTAATCGGGCCTCTTCAATGATTTGCTCATTGAGCTCATCAATAAAATAATTTTCTGAATGCATTTGATGATCAGACAAATGCTCCGCGCTTACGGGTCTAAAAGTACCAAGGCCCACATGTAAAGTCACAAAGGCCATTTTGATTTTTTGGTGGCGCAACTTCTCTAAGAGATGATTCTTAAAATGTAATCCGGCCGTAGGGGCGGCCACTGAGCCTTCTTCTTTGGCATAGACCGTTTGATAAGATACTTTATCTTCCTCATCACTTTCACCCTTTCTGATATAAGGGGGAATGGGAATAAGCGCATGTTCAGAGAGATACTTTTTTAAATCAGTGCGATTAAATTGTACGCCAAAAGTCCCATCCTGACCAAGCTTGCAAATCGTTGCTTCAAGCTCACCGGGAAAAAGAAGTCGATCTCCGAGCTTTTTCTTTGATCGCGTTTTTATCAAAGTCTGATAAATCCCATCTTCACTCTCAAGTCCAAGCAGAAACAGCTCGGCCTTTCCCCCACTTTTTTTTGTGCCTATTAAGCGAGAAGGAAAGACCTTCGAGCGATTAAAAACCAACAAGCTCTCAGGGGGGAGATAGTTTCCAATATTATCAAAAGTGTCATGGGTGACTTTATCTGTCGAACATTGATAAACCAGCAAGCGCGACGACCCACAGGGCCTTTGTGCAATAAGCTCTTCGGGCAAATCAAAATGATAAGAGGATAATTGTAAGTCTACGTTCGTCATGACCTTATTTAACACGTTCCCCAGGCCCTTGGCCCTTTTAAAAAAGAGAAAAATATGAAAAAATGCCCTATGCCAAATTATTTATTGATTTTATTTTTAGCATCGCAAGCCCTCTTTTGCCTCAAGGCCCAAGAAGTGGACTCTTTTGAAAGGGAGCTGCGTGCTCTCGAAAAATTGATGCCTAAAGAAGAATTCATCTCTGACAGCGTCGGCCAAAAAAGCGCCGCTCCTATCCGATCAGAAGTCAGTCGTGATGAAGTCAATCAAGATGAAGAGGCCATGTCCGTCTTAATCAATCAAGAAGCCCCCCCTGCAAAAAAATCTCGTCGCATTCGTTCACGTTGATGCTAAAATAAGGCATGTTTAAACTATTATCCGTCAAAATTCTTCTCATGAGCTTCATCGCACTCTCCTATGATGTTGATGCCCAAACTTTTAATTTGGGACGCTTCTCGATTGCTGAATCCCGGGTTGTTGTGAATTTTGATGATTTTAAAATTTTGCAATCCCATCCTTTGGTGCGCGCTCGCTGGGTGAGCGATTCCGTCCAGTGGATCAGAAATGAAAATAATCTTTTAGTCCCAAGGGCCTTACTTAAAATTATGGTAAAGAAAAATGAATCTAATATTCATTTTAATTATCAAAATAAGTTTATTCTTCCCGTAAAAAAGAAAGATCTTTTTATTACACAAATCTATATTGACCTCTTTAACTCAGACCCCATCACTATTTTTGAAGGCACTCAAGTTCTAGAGAAAATCACAATTGAGACTCATGCAAAAAAAAATACCAACCCCAAAAAACTCATCGATTATTCATGCTCTCCCTATAATCTTCAAATTGAAGGTGTAGAAGATGAGTATCTCTCTGTTGGCTGCAAAATGAATCGTTTAGGGAATTTCGGCAACGAAGCTCCGCGCTTAGAAATCACTATAAGTGCAACCAATCTTCGCACTCTTAATGAAAGCAGGCCTCCCTTCACTTTTTATCTGGAAGAAAATGCCCCCGTTGAAATTAAATTAAAAGGTGAAGATCAAAAAATCAAAAAACTTATCTTTAAGGCGACTATTCCTCAAAAACTTCATCGCCTTAAAACCGCTCTAGGGTTTGGCCCCTATCTTTATAAAAGTAAACAAGACAATGCCGAACAAAGATCCAATCTCGCCCCTTCAGTCATGATTTATGGAAAGTTTGATCTCACAGAAACCGCTTCTTTTAAGGCCTTCGACGCTCTTTTATACTCCAAAACATTTTTTAATAATTCAGGATTATATTTCTCCTATGATTTGGCCTCGGCGCTGGATGATCGCATCGTACTCAATGCCCTGCTTGGATTTCAGGGCCTGCATTATCAGTATGCCAAAAATGACCCGACGATCTTTCGCTTGATCTACCCCCAGGGATTTGAAGTCATCTACAAACATGCTTTCATGGAAAACTATAATCTTACTTATGGGATGTTTCTGTCGACCAATGATGAAAAATACACCAATGCCTGGCTTCGTTATGGCAAAAGAAGTTTTTTAGAACTTAATTATTTTAATTGGGCCTACGGGAAAAGCCATATTCAAATGTGGGG
>JAGOVS010000134.1 GCA_018060625.1 Bacteriovorax sp.
TGCTTAATTAGAGCGAAATGCTCTGTTAACATCCTCGGATATTATGCGAAGTGAAATCTAAGGAAATTGAGAAAACTAAAAGAATTATATGTGCTGCTTCGCATAATTACTTTCTTCGCATAACAGGCCGCCGGAATCCTTCAAAAGTCCGGCCTTATGGACGCTTTTTTAATCACACCAGGAGACGATCTACAAGACCACGAAAACTTTGAAAAAGCAGCTCGTTTGTTAGGATTTCTAAACTCATGTCTTGAAAATAATAGTTTTGATGAAGATAATCTTGAGGATTGGTACGCCCTTGGAGAGAGGTTGCTGAGGTATTAAAAATGCAATAAGAATCATAAAAAATGGACTATATATAGCTCAGCCTTCGAACTTATTCTGAGGTTTACTTACTAAGAAATGTTTAAGTTGCTTTGGGTTATGCAGAACGTTTTCTAATTCTGTTGGGAGATTAAAAAATTGAAAATATCTATAGAAGCTCTTAAGAGGAATTAGATAATTTGCGTATCCGATTGACTTAGAACTCACTCAAGGATAGTATAATTAGATGAATAAGATATGGTAAATAGATCATAAAAAAATTCTTTGAGTATAACTTTTTTTCATCATTTGTGGTTCAGCTTTAATTTTTACTCTGATATTTTTGTAAAAGGTTGATGACAGAATATGCAATTAAAAAAAACATATAAATATAAACTTACTAAGCGAATTATTGAAAGTGTTGAGCCAGATGAATCTAAACGAATCGTTTTATGGGACACTGAAATTATAGGATTTTGCGTAAGAATTTATCCTTCTGGTAAAAAGACGTATTTTCTTCAATATCGCAAAAAGGATCGGAAAAGCCATATAATAAAAATAGGAGTCCATGGAAATATAACAACAAAATTTGCTCGTGAAAAAGCACTAAAGCTTTCCCTAAGCATTAGCTCAGGAGAAGATCTATCTCTCAATCCTCCTCAAGAGGACAATCATACAATATTGAACCTTGCAGAAGAATATTTAAAATACCATGCAAAAATTAAAAAAACACCAAAAGGATATAGAGAAGATAAGGCTTTATTGAATGAAGTTGTTCTAGAAAAATATGGTTCCGTAAATGTTAAAAGCATTTCAATCTCTGATCTGCAAAAGCTCCACTCTGAGTTGCGGAAAACACCTTATAAAGCCAATAGGGTGCATGCTCTTTTAAGTAAGATGTTCAGCTTAGCCATCCAATGGGGATGGCGTTCAGATAATCCTATTAATGGTGTAGAAAAATACAGTGAATATGAACGGCCTCGTTGGTTAAATGACGAGGAATTACAAAGACTATGGGATGCATTAGATGAGCACTATAATCAAAGCGAGGCGAATGCGATTCGTCTTCTTTTTTTAACGAGTTCAAGACGCAGTGAAGTTTTGCATGCAACGTGGGAGCAATTTGATTTTGAAAAGGAAGTATGGACAAAACCTGCTCATACAACAAAGCAAAAAAGGACGGAATATCTCCCTCTCTCTATTCAAACAATAGAGATTCTCAAAAACATGAAAGCTCAATCGGGTTCAAGTTTTTTATTCCCTGATAAAATTATAGATGAATCTCTTCAAGGTATAAAAAAAGCTTGGGATACAATTAGAACGAGAGCTAATCTTACAGATGTTCGTCTTCGTGATTTGCGCAACACTCATACTGCTCATTTGGTTTCAAGTGGATTAACTTGAATATCGTAGAAGGTTCTTGTACACTCAAGCCTCAACAACGCAGAGGTATGCTCATTTGCTGATGAGCCTTTAAGGCAGGCAACAACAGGATTTTGGTAATAAAGTTGAAAAACAACCCTCTATGAATGACTAATGAATTGAAAAATATATATTTTTTAGTCTTATCTATTTTGAAATAATTTTAAAACCTAAAATTTTCTGTAAATTTTTCTTGCTCTTTAAGAAAAAATATTTAAACTGAACTTGTTCTCTTATTGGAAGAGAGCGTGGAACAAAGGCGCAGCAAACGCCTCTGCCCCACTAATCACTGCAACTTCTTGGAGTTACAATGACTGAAGAAACCTTAGCTCACATGGCAAACGCACTGAAAATTGTTTCCAAAGTTAGATCCTAAAACAAGAAGGACTTTTAAGAGTCTTTTTTTTTTTCTTCATGATGGCAGGCTATCAAAGCTTCTATACAGGTAATCTCGGCATTGCTAACCTTACTTTCCATTTGTTCAACTAAACTTGATAAAAAAATTAGATCATTCTGTAAATTTTTTAAAAAGTATTCCAATCTATTTGTGTTAATCATGGAGAGTCTCCCGCAGTTGCGGCGTATGTTCATCAATTTCCCATAAGAGTGCGTGATGGTGCATTTTTAAAAGCGTATAATTAACGATGAGCTCTTTTATCCATACCCCCTGCTCATTATTGTGGATGATAAGATTATTGATCTCTGAATTTTGGAAGAGAGTCTTTTCAATGGCCTCACGGCAGAGAGTATCAACAGCTTTTAAGCTCTTGTAGGGCCAAGTTCTTTTATCTAAAAATCCGTTGATGAAGGCCTTAACGAGGTGGTAATTTTTCATATGGTTGACGTCCATGTATTGGTTCCTTTCTCTCTTGGTACATTGCTTAGAATATGGTGTAAACTATATACTGGTCAATAGTTATTTTAATTGATCATTGCACGTCAAAAAAATCAAGGCTATTGTTGACTATATCGCTTAAACAATTGGACGAGAGATAGACTGATGCTTAAAAAAGATGCATACAATATAGAAGCTATTAAAAAAGCTGCTGATATCTGTGGTTCGTTATCAAAGCTTGCAATAGCTATTGGAGCAAATTATACAAGCGCCTTTAACTGGGCTCATGGAAAAACTGTTCCTAGCCCTCTCAATTGTATGAGAATTGAGAAGGCAACAAGAGGGCAAGTAAAAAAAGAAGAGATCCGCCCTGATTTTGATTGGAAGAGATTCAAGTTAATTTAGGAGCCAAAGAAGGCGAGGAAATACCCCCAATAACTTATTGTATTTAAAAAAACATCTGCCAGATCTTATGGGAGAAGGAGGGGTAGTTTTCTGTCTTCAAAATGAAGATCCGTGTGATGGCCAAAGATAAAAAGATACTTAGTGTTTATTTGGGGGTAGGCAACGAGGAGACACTTTCCCTCCTCCCCATCTTGAGTACAGTCATTAAGTATTTATGATTCCATCCAGCAGTTTTGCGTTTACAAGAAATACCGTTTTTATGGTTTTTTTCTTGGGTCAGTAAATTTAAAGCTATCCGCCTTACTGTCGCTAAATTCTGAGCCGAATGTCCAGCTCTTGCCCTATTAAGATCCTCTTTGAAGCTTACGTCTAAAGACCAATGTAAATTGATCTCTATCGACCAGTGCTTTCGGGCGGCTCTCATAAAACCATCAATATCCTCATCTAAGCTCGTAATAAAAAACCGCTTAGATTTTTCAACTTGATTATGAGTAGTTCTCGTTACCTCAACCATTCCAATGCTTTTCATCCCTGGCCATCTGAATTGAAACATGAGAGGATCCCTTGCTGATATGAGAGTGTACCGGCGAGTTTCTGTCCGTCCATGATCATGGACTTTTTCGACTTTGCGCTTATTTAACATTTTTTTAAATCCTTTGGCTTCCCCTAGGGCAAAGATATTTGCAATGTCTTGGTAGAGGGTTGGCTGATTTTCTTTTAAAGATAAAACATAGTTGCCACCTTGCTCGATGATTTGTAGAGCAATACTTTTCTGACACCCCATAGCATCAATGGTGACAATGCTATTATTAATATCCAATAGATTTAGCAATCTAGGAATGGCTTCTATTTCATTGGATTTTTCTTGAGTCTTAACCTGACAGAGCATCAAACGATTATTAACAGCCCAAGCACTTACAAGATGTAAGGATTTTTCATTTTTCCTTTTATTTCCTGATCCTCGAAGCGTTTTTCCATCAATGGCTATAATTTCATTGTTAGTATCAATTTCTAATGACTCAATCCAAGCACAAAAACAGGCTTCAAATTTATCAGGATTAATTAAAGAAAAAACACGCCCAAATGTGTCATGAGACGGAATGCCATTAGGTAAGGCTAGAAATGTTTTTAACCACTCATGTTTTGCAACCCCAAATTCGTTAATTTCTGTCCACGTGTCTGCTCCACATATTGTCCCCAAAATTGTAATTACAAGAATATCTGTAAGATTATGGCGTAGGTTGTGGTGGTTGTCTAACCGGGGGTCTTCTAATGCTTCAAAATGGCCAAGAAAAGTATGGGATAAGTTCGTATGGGACAGGTCCATTGGTTATACCTCCAATTTATTATTTTTTTAATTTGGCGAGTATAACTTTAAAACTTTGGGGGAACAATTATAGAGAGGCTATTTGTGACTAACTTTCAGTGCGTTTGCCATGTTAGCTCATATTGATCGTATATCTCAACTGGTAATTTTTCAAATTAAAGAGGCGAATAAGCTGATTGGAAAGGCTTGGTACGAACTCGAACTGGCTCGATCAGATCTGAGAGACCTTATAGACATTCATGAAAAATGGGAAGAAGAGAAAGGGCTCAATCAAGAGCTACTAAAGTAAAGAGTGGTACCCACTTTCTTCATCAATACATCTTTAAAACCTTCGAAGCTCATAGCTTGTATGAGCTAACCCCGTAAGATTTTGAAGTAGAGTTGAAGAAGAACATTAGAGAATGGTACATTAATGGTACAAAAATAATGAAAGGGTTACAAAATTGTGACCCTTTCACCCCTCTTTGAAATCCCCGGTCCTCATCAAGATTAAAATGAGTTATAGTTTTGAACTATTTGATCTTAAGAGAGGAGCTTTTTAATTTCCTCTTTTGGAAGCTCAGTGACTCCCGCTACAATTTCTATATCAATTCCTTTCAAAAGCATGGCTTTTGCTATTTCTATTCTTTCTTCTTGACGCCCTTCTTGACGCCCTTCTTGACGTCCCTTTTCGAGCCCTTTCTCGAGCCCTTTCTCGAGCGCTTGTGCACTCACTCTTTTTAAAAGTTCAGGTTTTAAATATTCTAAAATTGTCGACATAACTTTCTCCTCATTGACAAATTCTAACTTTTTTACGGCTTTGATAAAATCCTCTTGATGGGGGGTATTCCCTAAACCAGCTATATATGTAATTAGAGTATAATTATAGCTTTCTTCGCCTTGTTTTTCAAGCTCTTTCAATACTTCAAAAATACTTTCAAAAAATGGCAAAATATCTGAGTCATGAATGTGCTTCAAGGTCAACGCCAGCGTTCCAAACCATAGGTATTTTTTGAGTTCTTCATCAGAAACTTTTGTTAGATCAATAAGATGATACGGAGATGTCAGTGTTTCTTTTGCAAGCTCTCTTTCTTCTGTTGGAAAAAGGTCAAAGAGATCCATAGAGTGAGTGTAAGACTTTTTACCTGTGTAAAGAATAATGGGGTACACAAAGGGCAACTTATTAGTTTTCTTAATTTTCAAATGATTATCCATGATCGAAATCATGTATTTGAGCATTCTAAAGGGAAGAAGAGGATTAGATTTTGAAGCATGCTCAAATAAAATGTAAAGAAATCCAGGTTGCCCATTAAACTTTACAGCATAAAGGAGGTCAGCAATTTGAAGCTTTAAATTATCATCAATAAAACTCTCTTTTTGAAGTTTAATAGAAGAAAAATCGATGGCGCTTTTAATTTGTTCCGGTAAGTTTGTTTGAAAAAATTCTTCAACAACTCTAGGGTTCGTCATAAGTGATCGGGTAAAACGATCATGAGGAGATAATTTTTTTGTCATCTTTTCCAACCTTACTTCCAAATAATTCTGCTGCTTGCCTTAAAGGTTCATCAGCTAAGTGAGCATACCTCTGAGTTGTGGAGGCTTGCGTGTGTCCCAAGAGTTTTCCTACGATGCTTAAACTTAGCCCACTCGAAACGAGATGAGAAGCATGCGTATGTCGTAGGTCATGAACTCTTACTCCCTCAAGATTAGCTTCTTTCAGGACTTTTGTCCAAAAAGTCTTGATTTCTTTAATAGGCTCACCTTTAATACGTCCAGGAAAAAGATAAGGAGAATTTTGAGTGTTTAGCTGTTTCAGGATCTGTAAGATATTTATTGCCTTTTCAGACAAAGGAAGGTGTTCCTTCTTTTTTTGTTTGGTTAAGTGAGAAGGTTTCGTCCAAACTCCTTTTTCAAGATCAAACTGGTCCCAAGTCGCTTGTAAGACTTCTCCTTTTCGAGCTCCAGTTAGAAGAAGAAATTTAAAAATATACGCTATTAAACGGGAAGGATAACGATCCAACACAGCCCAAAAGCGATCGAGCTCCTCTTCATTGAGCCATCGATCACGCTTTTCTTCTTGATACTTTTCTATACCCAATATGGGGTTATTCTCTCTCCATTCCCAAGAGACAGCTAAAGAGAACATTTTAGAAAGAAGAGCCAAGGTACGATTAGCCTGATAGGGAGTTTTTTGAAGATTTTTGTGAAGTGTCTCTATATCAAGTCGTGTTATATTGGCAATCTTTAATCTTCCTAACGCAGGAAGGATAATATTTTGGAGAAGCTTTTGATCTTCTTTTAAACTACGAGGTCTTTTTTTATAGCCGTGTCGTTCAATATAATTTTCAGCAAGATATTCCATTGTTGAAAGGTTTTTAACGTACTTCTTCTGTTCTGCTGGATCTTCTCCATGAGCAACTTGACCTAACCTTTTTTTTGCCATATCTCTTGCTTCTTCTGTCGTAATTTGACCGTGCACCCCAATTTTAAAGCGCTTTAATACTCTATGTTGGTTTCGATATTGAACACAATATGTTCGGCGGCCACTTGGAAGAATGACTACTCCAAATCCCTTGAGTTCTGAGTCCCAGTATTTTAGAGTCTTGCTTGGGTCAGGTTTTATATTTTCTACAAATCGTTTTGTTATTTTGGGCATGACATCTCCAACGCTATTTCTGTATTTTTATATCATGCTCCGAAAAAATTGTCATCAAGTTGTCATTAATATAGCGAGAAACACCCTAATTTTTTGAGAACCAGGTAGAACGAGATAGAAGTTGAAATACGAGTAAAAACCTGCTGTAATAAAGAAGAATGAGTAAAATCAAAGGTTTCATTTTTATAACATTAACAGACTTAAAATCTGTCGGCCTTCGGTCGTGCCAGTTCGAGTCTGGCAGCGGGCACCAAGTAAAATGCTGGAGTTTTTGAAGTCTTAGGCTTTTATCAAAAAAATTAAAAATAAAATTTTCGCAA
>JAGOVS010000135.1:0-6046 GCA_018060625.1 Bacteriovorax sp.
CTTTGCAATTTACAGAGATCCATTTTCCGTAATGGCTTCTTTTGATAGTGCTTGGTTCGGGAGATTCTATGCTTCTCAAATATTAAATTTTTGGACAATAGCTCACCAAGATATGATTTTTCATTTAAGTGCTGAGAAAAATTTTGTACTTATTTCGTATGAAGACTTACTTGATATAGAAAAAAGAAAAAATATAGTTCAAAAGATGTCAGAAATTTCAGGGCTTGATTCTTCAAAACTAGAAAGCGTTTTTGATGACAAGTTAAATCGTTCCGGAGGAAGAGCTTCAAGACTCAAAGAAACATATCCACTTCCAGAAGAAACTGAAAAAGTTTTGGCTTCTTTAGAAAAAATGAAAATATGAAGACCGTTTTCATAACGTTACCTGAGACATTTATTGCTAGGAATATTTTTTTTACAGATTTCTGGCCGAAGTTTCTGGAACTTCAAAAAGATAACAAGATAATAATTCTAACTAAACCAGAAAAAGATTCTGCGTACAAAGAAATTTTCCAAAAAGGAAATGTCGAAGTTGTTTCTGTGAAATTTGGTTCATACGGCGTTTGGGGGAGGTTGGTAGCATGGCTTGCGATTAATGGAATAGATACTCACACAAACGAGTGGGAAAAGATGAGAGCTCGAGAGCGCGGAGCAGGGTTAGTTCATACTTTTGTAAAACACTTTTATACAAAGACTTTTGGTAATTTGCCATTCTGGAAAGATTTTATTAGAAAATTGTTTCTTTCCATAAAACCTGAAAAATCTTTGGTTGATGTTTTTAATAAATACAATCCAGATGTTATCTTCCTGACTTCTCTTACAAATTACGATTTTGATATTAGAGTTGGGACTTTGGCTAAACAGAGGGGTATTTTTACTGTTGGAATGCCTCGCAGTTGGGATAATTTTACCAGTCACGGATTAATCAGGGTTGTTCCAGATTTTTTGATTGTTGAAAATAAATATCTTTATGATCTTGTAAATACTGTCCAGAATATGCACCTTAAAGAAGATGAGATTTTTGTAAGCGGACTTCCTCATTATGATATTTATAAGAAAACCACATCTACATATGTTTCTCGAGAAGACTTCTTACAAAAGTTAAATATCAGTCAAGATAAAAAAATAATTCTTTATGGAGCGATGGGGGATTATTTTGTTCATGAAGGAGAGATTGGTAAAATTTTTGAACGATTGTCTAATTCCGGAAAGATAGAAAATAATTTGCACCTCTTATACAGAGCTCACCCTAGATTTGAAAAACAGTTTGAAAAGATGGTTAATCTATCAAGCGTTACTCCAGATAGTGTTGCTATGCACATTGGACGTGATCAAGTCGGCAAAGAGATAGGAGAAGGTGATACGAAGCATTTGATAAATTCAATTTTACATTCAGAATTTGTGATAACCAGTGCTTCAACAATGGCAATTGATGCCACGTCTCTCGGAAAACCGGTTATATGTATTGCCTATGATTTAAATATTCCAAACATAAGACACTGGATGAGTGTAAAAAGGTTTTATGATAAATACACTCACTTCGAGGATTTGGTTTCAACTGGCGGAGTAAAAGTTGTAAGAAGTGACGATGAATTAGCTAATGCAATTAATTCTTATACAAAAAATAAAGATGAAGACAAAGAGGGAAGAATTAAATTGCTAGAAACTTTTGTTCAGCCTTTTGATGGTAAATCAGGCATTCGTTTGGCAGAGAAAGTTAGTGATATAATTACAAAACATGGAAAATAATTCTAAAAAAACAGAAGTCTTGGCGGTGATAGTTGCTCGTGGAGGATCAAAGTCTATACCTAAAAAAAGTATCGCCCTCTGTGCTGGAAAGCCTTTGATGTTTTATACAATTGATGCAGCGAAAAAGAGCAAACACATAACTCGTTTGATTATTTCTACAGACGATCAAGAAATGGCTGATTTTGCAGCCTCCCACGGAGTAGAAGTTCCTTTTATACGACCGAAAGAGTTGGCTGAAGACTTAACTCCAGATTTACCAGTTTTTCAGCATGTTCTAAACACCTTAAAAGAGAAAGAGGGCTACACTCCTGACGTCGTCGTTCATCTAAGACCAACAACTCCACTTAAGAGTGCTGAAGATATCGATAAGGGAATTGAATTAATTCTTGAAAATGAAGACGCCCATTCTGTTCGTTCTATTTGTGAGCCAATGCATACTCCTTTTAAAATGTACGAACACAGGGAAGGGAATAAGTTCTTACTTCCTTTGTTAACAAAAGTATTTCCAGAAACTTTTGAAAAATATCCTGAAGCTTATAATATGCCAAGACAACTCCTACCAAAAGTTTGGCGTCACTCTGGTTATGTAGACATTATTCGGCCTTTTGTCATTTTGGAAATGAACTCTATGAGTGGAAACAAAATCATGCCTCTTTATTTTGAAAAATGGCGAGATGTGGACATTGATTCTCCTTTGGAGTTGAAGATCGCTGAAGAAATTATTAAGCAAAAACCGGAGCTTTTCGGATAGTTGTGTTTTTTTGGGGCAGGAGTAGTATATTCTTATGAAATTCATAGATAAAATCAAGAACTTTCTTGGGGGGTTTCCAGGAAAAGTAAAAATTAAAAATAAGTATGTAGGAAGAGGGGAGCCTGTTTTCGTTATTGCTGAAATTGGCATAAACCACAACGGTGACATGGAGACAGCTAAGAAGATGATTGTCGAAGCAAAACTCGCTGGAGCTGATGCTGTAAAATTCCAGAAAAGAACTACTACAGAAATTCTAACAAAGGAAGGACTCGAGAAACCTTACAACTCTCCACACGCATATGCTCCAACTTATGGAGAACACAGAGACAAACTTGAGTTTAACGAAGACCAATATCGCGAAATAAAAAAGTTTTGTGAAGAACAAGGAATTCTTTTCTTTGCCAGTGTTTGGGACAAGACAAGTGCGGATTTTATGGCAAGTCTCGACACTGACGCATACAAGATTCCTTCTGCTGACACGATAAATATTCCGCTTTTAGAATATGTCGCTGAAAAAGGAAAACCAGTTCTTCTTTCAACTGGAATGAATACAGAAGGTGAAATATCAACTGCCGTTCAAACAGTTCTAAAGAAAAATAAAAAAGTTATAATTTTCCACTGCCTTTCACTGTATCCTTCTCCAGAGGAAAAAATAAATCTCTCCTATATGGACAGGTTAAATGAATTATTCCATCCTCTTCCTGTTGGATATTCTGGTCATGAAATAGATATTTTCCCAACACTAATGGCGGTATCTCGTGGGGCTACAATCGTGGAAAGACACTTCACTCTTGATAAGGCAATGAAAGGTGGAGATCATGCGGCCTCTCTTACCCCAGCAGAGTTCAAAGAAATGGTAGATGGAATCAGACGAGTCGAAAGAATTTTAGGTAAAAAAGAAAAGAAAATAATAGAAGAACTTATTCCACTTAGGGAAAAGTTGGCTAAAAGTGTGGCTACAAAAGTTGCAATTAAAGCAGGAACAAAAATAACAAAAGAAATGCTGGCAATCAAAGGCCCTGGAACTGGAATCCCGCCGAAGGATCTTGATTCTCTTGTTGGGAAAATCGCAAAGCAAGACCTCGATGAAGACGTAATTGTGCCAAAAGATGCACTTTCATGGTAAATTATATTTGTGCAAATAATTAAGGATTTTTTAAACAAAATAAAAACAAGTATCGGAAAGGCCGTAAATTCTTTCCGTCGTTTTAGCTTAAGAAGAAAAATATTTTTTTTGGTTGTTTTTGTTTTGATCCTATTTATGATCTTTAAAAATGGCGGAACAAAAGGAACTGATATTGTTAAAGCTGAAATTGGAGTTTTGGAAAAAACAGTGGAAGCCACTGGCGTTGTAACCAGTAATGTTGACTTAGAGATGAGTTTTAGAAATTCTGGTGAAGTTAGAGGGGTTTATAAAAAAGTAGGGGAAGAGGTGTTGCGGGGTCAAATAATTGCCGAGCTTGTTTCTGCAAAAGAAAGAGCGGATGTAACAGAGGCTCTTGGGAACCTTCGTATTGCTGAGGCTGAATTATCTGTAGGATTAAATGAAGAAATAGAAATTGCTGAAATTAATCTTGAAAATACAGTTCAAGAAAATGATCTTGCAGTAGATAATGCATACAGAACTTTGCTTTCTGATGATCTTGAAGCAATTCCTGAAGATGGTCCAAGTGGAGAAATCGCTCCGGTTGTTTCTGGAAACTACAATGGCAGCGTTGAAACCAGTTATCTTATAAAATTATATTCTTCTTCCGCCGGAGAGACAGGGGGGTCTTTTGAAGTAATCGAAGGGCCAGAATCTGATATAGGAGAGAGAGGAACTGTTTCTATAAACTCAAAAACTCAAATAGGAGAGAGTGGTCTCTTTATCCAGTTTGACGAAGATTTTAGAATAGGAACAGAATGGAGAATTGATATCCCAAATAAATCCAGCTCTTCATATACTTCAAATAAAAATGCCTATGATTTAGCTGTTCAAAATCGAGAAAATAACATAAAAGGCGCAGAAGCAAATTTGGCTCTAGTCAAAGCCCAAAATTCCTCAACTAGTTCTTCATTGGCAGAGGCAAAAGTTCTTCAAGCAAGAGGTAGATATGAATCTGCTGTTGCCGTTTTGGAAGACTCAATAATAAGAGCCCCTGCTGACGGAATTCTAACTAGAATAGATGTCAAAGTCGGAGAGAGTGTGGAGGCACTTGAGAGTATTGTTTCAATTAATGACAAAGAAGGTTTTTATATTGAATCAAAAGTAAATGAAAATAATGTTCTAGATGTTAAGCAGGGATTGTCTGCAAATGTTTATTTTGACGCAAATCCAGATTCAGTTTATGAAGCTGAAGTTTTGTCTGTCGACATTGCCCCTCAAATCTCAAACGACATTGTTAACTACAAAGTTTTAATTACTCTAAAAGATACAGAACAAGAAATAATTCCAGGACTTTCCGCAAGAGTTGAGATTCTTGTTTTCAAAGAAGAGATGGTTGTTAAAATTCCAAAGAGAGTGGTTCGTTTTGACGAAGACGGGGAGGCTTATGTAACTCTCGAAGATAATAAAAAAGAATCAAAAAGAAATATAGTTCTTGGAAGAACTGGAGATGGTGCTTTTGTTGAAGTAACCAGTGGACTTGTTGGTGGAGAAGAAATTCTAATTAAATAGTATGATTGGAAAACATTTTTTTAAAATGCTCATAGGGTTGGTTTTAATGGGAATGATTGGTCTTGCCGGACTATTTTTGATTGAAAATTATTCAAAAAATGAGGTGATAAATAACGACGCCTTTGTTCCAGAGTAACGTTTGACCACTTTATTTTTTTGTGATAATCTAGCTTCATAAGGCCGAAGAAAGCAGGCGGGAGAGAAAATCCCATAAGTCCTGCAGAGGTAAATACCAAACACTCGATTTGGCCTTTAATCAGGTCGATTTTTTATTTTTAGATGTACATTTATTTATGGCATTAACAAGAAACAAGAAAGGTGAGATTGTTGAAGGTTTAAAGGAACTCTTTGTTGCAGGAAATACAGTTGTTTTTGTGGAATTTTCCCGACTCAAAGTATTTGACTCAATGAGACTCCGAAGAATCCTTCGAGATCTAGGAATTAGTTACAAAGTTGCTCGAAAGACTCTTATAAAAAGAGCACTGGATGATTCTTCTGTAAAGGGAGATATGCCAGAATTATCTGGAGAAGTTGCTATCGCGTCAGGAACTGACCAGCTAGCTTCATCTCGAGAGCTTTTCAATTTTGGAAAAGAACTTCCAAACACAGTAAAGATTCTTGGTGGAATTTATGAAGGTGAATATAAGGATTCTGAATTCTTTATGTCACTTGCAACTATTCCTCCACGAGAAACTTTGTACTCAAAGTTTGCGTTCCTTATGAAGAGCCCAATGCAAAGACTTGCAATCGGACTCAACGAAGTGGCGAAAACAAAATCAAACTAAATTTAGTTTTTAATTATTAATCAAGTTACTTATATTATGGATAAATTCAAAGATTTGCTCGACAAAGTTGAGAGCATGACAGTAATCGAACTTAACGAATTCGTT
>JAGOVS010000135.1:6056-7193 GCA_018060625.1 Bacteriovorax sp.
AGCTGGTGAGAGCAAAATTGCAGTTATGAAAGTTGTTAAAGAAGCTCTAGGTCTTGGACTTAAAGAAGCAAAAGATCTAGTTGACGCAGCACCTTCAACTCTTAAAGAAGGAGTGAAGAAAGAAGATGCTGAAGCAATGAAGAAAGGAATCGAAGAGGCAGGAGGAAAGGTTGAGTTGAAGTAATCTTCAACGATACACTTTTCCGGAAGTCCTAGGAGCCTCTTGAAAAGAGGCGAGAGAGGGCAGGTGGAAAAGTTGAACTAAAATAATAAAAAAACTCCCCATTGGGGAGTTTTTTTATTACAACTTTTCACATGCCGGGGAAGGGGTCGGGAAACGGTAGTTTCCCGTGGAGGAAAGCAACGACACTGAGCTTTGCGAAGTGGAGTGTTGAGAACCGTGGGTTCTCAAAGAGGAGTCTGCGACGATGGTTGGTGGAAAGGTTGAGCTGAAATAATAAAAACTGTCTTTCCAAGCATCAAAAAACCGCCTATTTAGGTGGTTTTTTGATGCTTGATTTGATTACTCGTTTCTGTATACTTAATCCAATGGAAACACTTGGGAAAATATTCGGCTCTATATCAAAGGTGAAAGTAATGCGCTTTTTCCTTTTGAATGATGATCGAATTGTACCGGAAGATGAAATAAAAGAGCGTCTTAGAATCCCAAAGTCATCACTTAGAAAAGAATTAAATCTTTTAGCAAAAACTGGTTTGATAAAAGTAGGGTCTACAACAGTTGGAATGCTTTCAAAAGGAAAACTGAAAAGAAAAAAAGTTAAAGGATGGTCTACTATCAGAAATTTCCCATATAGAGAAAAGCTTTACAATCTTCTAGTAGACGGAGATCTTGTTGATCGAACTTCAATCCTAAAAAGATTTAGAGGTATTGGGAAAATTGATTTATTTATTTTGGCTGGAGTTTTTATACACGACCCAAAGAGTCGAATTGATTTTATGATTGTTGGAAAAAGATTAAATAAAAAGAAAATCGAACATGTTGTTCGAAGTTTGGAAGCGGAAATTGGAAAGGAATTAACTTATTCACTTTTTGAACTAGAAGATTTTAAATATAGAGTTGAAATGTTCGACAAGCTTGTCTGTGATGTTATGGAATATCCTCATGAAGTTATAGTA
>JAGOVS010000021.1 GCA_018060625.1 Bacteriovorax sp.
CACTTACACCATTTCTAATTACTGTTAACATGTTTGAGATTGGATCTGTTTGCATATTTCGTTTTCTTAATCCTTAAATTACCAACTAGACTTAGTTACACCAGGAACCATACCTTTTAGAGACAGGTTTCTAAAACAAACTCTGCATAGCTTAAACATTCTAATGAAAGCTCTTGGTCTTCCACAGTGCTCACATCTATTTCTATGTCTTACTTGAAACTTTGGTTTTTTATTATTTGCAATAATTTTAGCTAATCTAGCCATTTAATTTCTCCGTTATTTTCTAAAAGGCATTCCAATCAATGTTAACAGCTCTCTTCCTTCGTCATTTGTTTTTGCAGAAGTGACGATTGAGATACCAAGACCTCTAATTTTATCAATCTTATCATAATTGATTTCTGGAAAAATAATTTGCTCTTTTAAGCCTAAAGTATAATTACCTTTTCCATCAAAACCTTTAGATGAAACACCTCTAAAGTCTCTAACTCTTGGAAGGGAGATTGAAATCAATCGGTCAAGGAACTCATACATTTTTTCGCCTCTTAAGGTAACAGAAGCCCCTAGAGGCATACCTTCTCTGACCTTAAAAGATGCGATTGATGACTTGGCCCTTGCAATAACTGGGCGCTGACCGGTAATTGCACCAAGGTCATTTACGATTGAGTCCACTACTTTTGAATTCGACACTGCATCTTTAGTGACGCAATTTACTACAATTTTTTCAATTTTAGGAATCATGTGCACATTGCTATAGCCAAATTTTTTAACCAATGCAGGTACAACATCTGTCTTGTATATTTCTTTCATTCTACTCATAAAATAATCCCTATTAAATTACAGCACCACATTTCTTTGATGTTCTAGATTTTTTATTATCTTTACCAACAACAAATTTAACCTTTGTTGGCTTTTTAGTTTTTGGGCTGATTAAAGAAACGTTACTTGAATCAATTGGAAGATTTTTAGTAACAAAACCACCCTCTGGACTCTGTTGGCTTGGCTTTACAGCTCTTTTTACTTCATTTACGCCATCCACTACGACTTTGTTTGTTTTTCTATTTAATGAAGTAATCTTCCCTACTTTTCCAGCATTCTTGCCAGTTGTAACAATTACTTCGTCATTTACTTTTAATTTTTTCATAACTTTACCTTAAAACCTATAATACTTCAGGTGCTAGTGAGCAAATCTTTGTGAAATTCTTTGCTCTAAGCTCTCTTGCAACTGGGCCAAATATACGTGTTCCTACTGGCTCATTCGTATTGTTTATTATTACTGCACTGTTTGTGTCGAATTGAATATAAGAGCCATCTTCTCTTCTAACTGGGTAGACAGTTCTTACAATCACAGCCTTCTTTACATCGCCTTTTTTGATCTTGCCGCCAGTGACCGCCTGCTGAACGGCTACAACGATAATATCCCCAACACCTGCCGATGTTCTCTTTGAACCACCCAGCACTTTAATACACGTAACAATTTTCGCTCCAGAGTTGTCAGCAACCTCTAGATTACTTTGCATTTGGATCATATACTTATCCCTTAGTTAACTTTAAACAATTCCCATTTTTTTAATTTCGAATACGGACGAGACTCAATAATTGTAACAGCATCACCGACCTTAGCCTTTGCAGCCTCGTCGTGAACATGATACTTCTTAGAAGTACTTACGAACTTGCTATAAACAGCGTCTTTAAATCTTCTAGTTACTTTAACAACTATTGTTTTTTCGTTTTTGTCACTAACGACAATTCCATCTAGTGTCTTTTTAAATGTTTTTTCTTGGCTCATTTCAAATGTCCTATTTATTTAGCTGTTTGCTAAAAGTCAAAATTCTAGCGATATCTTTTTTGATTGCTTGTTTTCTGTGCGGCTTTTCAGCTCCTGAAACAGAAGATTGGATCTTAAATGAAAGTAATTCTTTCTTTAGTTCCAATATCTTTTTTCCTACTTCTTTTTGATTAAGTTTTTTTACATCATCTAATGTGATCATAGTAATATCCAAAATAATTTATCGGCTTGCGCCTTATTACATTTTTTTCTTATTTTAACAAGTCTTCTTTTTTAACTACCTTAGTTTTTATAGGCAATTTGTACATTGCAAGTCTTAATGCTTCCAAACTAATGTCTGCATCGAGGCCTCCAACTTCAAACAAGATTCTTCCAGGTCTAATAACTGCAACCCATGTCTCTGGCGAACCCTTACCGCCACCCATTCGAACCTCGGCTGGTTTTCTAGAAAGTGACTTGTCTGGAAAAATTTTAATCCACAGGTTTCCGCCACGCTTCATCTTTCTTGATATTGCAATTCTAGCCGCTTCGATTTGTCTATTTGTGATATATCCGCAACCTGTCGCCTGAAGACCATATTCACCGAAACTGACAGTGTTACCGCGTGTTGCGGCTCCCATCATTCTTCCTTTTTGTTGTTTTCTAAATCTTACTCTTTTAGGACTTAACATGAGAAACCTCTATTTATTATTAACAATTTATAAATTTTATTTATAAATCTCGCCCTTATAAACCCAAACCTTTACACCGATTATTCCATAAGTTGTCATCGCTTCAGCTGTATTATAGTCAATATCAGCTCTTAGTGTGTGAAGAGGTACTTTTCTTTCTGCGTAACCTTCAGTGCGGGCCATTTCTGCGCCCCCTAGTCTCCCAGAAGTTCTAACTTTAATCCCCTTTACGCCAGCCCTAAAAGCAGATTGCATAACTTTTTTCATTGCTCTTCTGAATGCAACTCTTTTTTCAAGCTGTTGCGCAATGTTTTCAGCAATTAATTTTGCATCAGCATCAGGTCTCTTGACTTCTGCAATATTGAAAACCAAAACCCCAGTGGTCATTTTTTCAAGATCACTTCTGACCTTGCCCATACCTGTGCCTTTCTTTCCAATTGCTACGCCTGGTTTTGCTGTGTGAACTGTAACTCTTACCTGGTCAGATGTTCTAGAGATATCAATGCTTGCAACAGCAGCGCTCTTCATATTCTTTTCAATGTAAGTTCTCATTTTTAGATCTTCATGAAGAAGGTCAGCATATCTATCTTTTGCATACCAGCTTGAATGCCAAGATTTGATATAACCTAATCTAAAACCGTAAGGATGTACTTTTTGTCCCATTTATCCCTTCCTATGCTTCTTTTAAAACAACTGTAACGTGACTTGTTCTTTTTCTAATTTTGTATGCGCGCCCTTGAGCTCTTGGCATGATTCTCTTAAGCATAGGACCTTCGTCTGTAAAGATAGTTCCTACAACTAGGTTTTCAAGATCATACTTGTTTGCCTCGTTGGCAATCGCCAAGCCACTATTGATTAATTTTGTTAGCACGATAGCGATTTCTTTTTTCTCACAAAATCTCAAGATCTTGATCGCTTCAGATGCCTTTTTGTTTCTAATCAAATCACAAACTTGTCTGATTTTTCTTGGTGCTATACCAACATTGTTATTTTTTACTTTAATGGCCATAAGCCCCTCTCTCTAGATTAATTATTTCTTAGCAACTTTCTTATCAGCGCCATGGCCATGAAAAGTTCTTGTTAAAGCAAATTCTCCAAGCTTATGCCCAATCATATTGTCTGTTACATAAACAGGAATAAACTTCTTTCCGTTATGCACAGCAAATGTAATTCCGATAAACTCAGGTACCACAGTTGAACGACGAGACCAAGTTTTGATAACTTTGCTAGCTTTATTTGAATCGTTTGAAATAGCGATTACTTTTTTTAGCAAATGTGTATCTACAAAAGGTCCTTTCTTAAGCGATCGAGCCATAAAAAAAACTCCCTAAATTATTTTCTTCTCTTAACGATGAATTTATCTGTTCTTTTGTTTTTACGAGTCTTGAAACCTCTCGTCTGCAGTCCCCATGGAGTACATGGATGTCTACCACCAGAAGTCCTTCCCTCTCCACCACCCATTGGGTGATCTACAGGGTTCATAGAAACCCCACGAACAGTTGGTCTAATGCCAAGCTTTCTTGTTATACCTGCTTTACCACGGTTTACTTTTTCGTGATCAAGGTTACCAACTTGGCCAATTGTTGCGCGACAATTGCTTTTTACTCTTCTTAGTTCACCTGAAGGCATTCTTAAAAGAGCTACTTCGCCTTCCTTTGCCATTACTTGAACATACGATCCAGCTGAACGAGCAATTTGCCCACCAGCGCCTGGACTTAGCTCAACATTGTGCACTAATGTTCCTACCGGGATATCTGAAAGAAGTTTTGAATTTCCAACCTTTATATCAGCAGAAGCAGAGGAAATAACGACATCTCCTACAACTAGCCCAAGTGGAGCTAGGATAAAACTTGTTGCACCATCAGCATAAACCACTAGTGCAATATTGCATGTGCGATTTGGATCGTAACAAATTGCTTTAACAGTTGCAGGGATTTCAACTTTATTTCTTTTGAAATCTATGATTCTGTATTTTTGCTTTACGCCGCCACCTTGATGACGAACAGTAATTCTTCCTGAACTATTACGTCCAGCTTGAATTTTTTTAATTTCTAAGAGCTTACCTGGAATATGCACGCCTTTTGTAAGGTCCTTGCTGTCCATAACTTGTTTTTTTCTTAGAGTAGGAGTGACTGGTTTAAATTTTTTAATTCCCATAAAATATCCTTAAAAATTCCTTTTAACTAAATACCCTTGAAAAACTCGATTTTTTGCCCTTGCGCTAATTGCACTAATGCTTTCTTGTAAGAAGATAACTTCTTAACTGATTTTGAAGTTCTTTTTGTCTTGCCAGGAATAATTGCAGTTCTTATTGCTACTACTCTGACATCATAAAAAGTTTCAATCGCGTTTTTAATTTGGTTCTTATTTGCTTTAAGATTTACAACAAATCCATAACGATTATGAGCGTCTGAATCGGCAGAAATTTTTTCAGTTATAAGAGGTTTTACAATTACATCATTTATTGCAGCCATGATTACACCAACTTTTTAGCTAGCTTTTCAAAAGCTTGCTTTTCAATAATTAAATTTTCATATTTTACAGCTTCGTAAACGCTCATGCTGTCAACACCAAGTGCCTTAGCTGTTCTAATGTTTTTTGTTGCTCTAATGGCCATACTTGCTGAATCAGTCGTTACGATTAAAGCATTTAAAAGATTTTTTGACTCTAGAAGAGTGTACATCTCTTTTGTTTTCCCAGTTGATGCAAAGTTATCAACAAGAATAAGCTTTCCAGCTAGTTGTTTATCTACAAGTATTGACTTAAGAGCATTGAGTACAACTTTCTTATTAACTTTTTGCTCAAAAGATCGGTGCTTTGGACCAAAAACAGTTCCTCCACCAGGCATCAAAGGTGAGCGAGTAGAACCTTGACGGGCATTACCTGTACCTTTTTGCTTAAATGGCTTTTTACCACCACCGCGTACTTCAGATTTATTTTTTGTATGAGCATTCCCTTGTCTTCTTGAAGCAAGAGTTGCTTTAACAACCTGATGTACAACTGGTACATTGATTGAGTCTGGAGTGAATTCAAAATCCACTTTTATTTTTTCTTTGTTTTCAAATTTACTGTTTAATACATTTAATTCTGTCATTTTAGACCTCTAATCTATTTCTTTTTCATGGCCTTAGAAATTTTAATAAACCCTTCTTTTCCACCTGGAACCGACCCTTTTAAAAGCAAGTACCCTTTTGAAAGATTTATTTCTACGACTACCATATTTTGTACTGTCTTTTGATCAACACCCATATGTCCCGGCATTTTTTTGCCTCTAAATACTCGACCTGGAGTTGCTCTGTTACCAATTGATCCCACTCTTCTGTGAAAGTGCGACCCGTGAGAGGCTGGACCTCCGCGAAAGTTATAGCGCTTCATTACTCCGGCAAAACCCTTACCTTTTGACTCCCCAGTGACATCAACATATGTACCTGGTCCAAAAGTTTCGAAATCAACTTCTTTCCCAAGGTTTGCTGCTTCTACAGCTTCTGTTTTAATTTCTGAGAAATGGGTAACTGTTTGTGATACTCCTGCTTTTGCAAGAATTCCCTTGTTTGGCTTATTTAGAAGTGCTTCGCGTTTTTCACCATAACCCACTTGATAAGCATTGTAGCCATCTTTGTCGGTAGTTTTAACTTGTGTGATTAAGTTAGGGATGATTTTTACGACAGTAACTGGAATGTGGTTTCCATTTTCATCAAAAACTCTAGTCATTCCTGCTTTTACGCCGAATACGGCATTCAAAGCTATCTTTGTATCAGACATCTTTTCCTCCACAGCATCACCCTAGTCTAAGGGATGCGTACATGGTTATTATTATTTTTACTTACAAAAAGTTTAACTGTTTTACTAGTACTTAATCTCTACGTCAACCCCAGAAGAAAGATCAAGCTTCATTAATTGATCAATTGTCTGATGTGTTGGTTCGATAATATCGACTAATCTCTTATGTGTTCTCATTTCGAACTGCTCACGTGATTTTTTATCAATGTGAGGAGAGCGCAATACAGTAAATTTATTGATTTCTGTTGGTAGAGGAATTGGTCCTACTACCCTAGCGCCTGTTTCTTTAGCTGTTTGAACGATTTCATTAACTGAAGTATCCAATAGCTTGTGATCGTATGCACGCAACTTAATTCTTAGTCTTGTAGCTTTCATAATATTCGTCGATCCTTATTTTTTGTTTGTGACTTTGTATTTTGTATGCGGCCCTTTGTCAAGGACCGCGTACTCTTTTCTTGAAAAAAAATTAATCTAAAATTTCAGCAACAGTTCCAGCACCAATCGTTCTACCACCTTCACGGATAGCAAAACGGAGTGACTTCTCCATAGCTACCTTAGAAATCAACTCAACTTTGAAAGTTGTGTTATCTCCAGGCATTACCATCTCAACTCCAGCGTTTAGTTCAATTGAACCTGTAACGTCTGTTGTTCTGAAGTAAAACTGTGGACGGTATCCCTTAAAGATCGGAGTGTGGCGTCCACCTTCGTCTTTTGTAAGGATGTATACTTCTGCTTGGAATTTAGCGTGTGGCTTAACTGAACCTGGCTTAATTAAACATTGACCACGTTCAATATCTTCTCTTTTTGTTCCACGAAGTAAAAGACCTGCGTTGTCCCCTGCTTGACCTTGGTCAAGAAGTTTACGGAACATTTCAATCCCTGTAACGATTGTTTTTTGTGGGTCACGGATACCAACGATTTCGATTTCTTCGTTGACCTTGATTACTCCACGCTCAATTCTTCCAGTTACAACTGTTCCACGACCTGAGATCGAGAAAACGTCTTCTACTGGCATAAGGAATGGCTTATCAACATCGCGTACTGGCGTTGGGATATAGCTATCTACTGCATCCATCAAGGCTACGATTTTTGATTCTCCAATTTCTGGATTTCTTCCTTCTACTGCTGCTAGAGCTGATCCCGTAATGAAAGGAATTTCGTCCCCTGGGAAGTTATATGAAGAAAGAAGTTCTCTCATTTCCATTTCAACTAGTTCTAGAAGTTCAACGTCATCAACCATGTCTACTTTGTTAAGGAAAACTACTAGAGCTGGAACCCCAACCTGACGAGCAAGAAGGATATGCTCTCTTGTTTGTGGCATTGGTCCGTCTGCTGCTGAACACACAAGAATACCACCGTCCATCTGTGCGGCACCCGTAATCATGTTTTTTACATAGTCAGCGTGACCTGGACAGTCTACGTGAGCATAGTGACGAGTCGCTGTTTCATATTCAACGTGTGCTGTATTGATTGTAATACCACGTGCTTTTTCTTCTGGTGCTGAGTCGATGTCCGCATAAGACTTCGCTGCTCCACCATGGATTTTTGCCATAGTCATTGTGATTGCTGCTGTTAATGTCGTCTTTCCATGGTCAACGTGACCAATAGTTCCGATGTTAACGTGAGGTTTATTACGGTCGAATTTTTCCTTAGCCATTAGTTACTCCTTAAAATTAATTTTAAATATAGATACCTTTCTTTTCCAAAGTAGATTTTGCTAGTTCAGTTGGCATTTCAATATAATTTTTAAACTTCATTGTAAAACTTGCTCTACCCTGGGATTTTGATCTCAGGTCAGTACTGTAACCAAAAAGTTCCGCTAGGGGAACCTCTGCGGAAATTAAATCTTTGTTTTGCTTAATTCCCATAGTAATAATCTTACCGCGCTTTGAGTTAATATCTGAAATAACATCTCCTGTATATTCCTGTGGTGTCACAACTTCAAGATCCATGACTGGTTCAAGAAGACGAACTCCCGCAAGCTTACAAGCATCCCGAAAGGCAGAAGAGACGGCAATTGCATAGGCAACTTCAGTCGATTCATTTTCGTTAAATTCGGCATCTTGAAGAGTGGCCTTAATATTCAAAAATGGGTACCCGGCAAGCATACCACCAGGGGCCGTATCCATCACTGATTTTTTTATAGCATCGATAAAATTTTGAGGGATTTTCTTATGTGATACTGCTGACTCAAAAAGAACTCCTGCTTGATAGTCAACTGGCTCAACCTTAAGAATAACTTGACCAAATTGCATTTTTCCGGCCAAGTCTCTATGGAAGACACCTTCAGCGCTTCCACTGCTTGCAATACTTTCTCTATAAGAAACTTGCGGTTTCCCAACTCGGATACCCACATTAAATTCTCTCTGCAAGCGATCAGCAATAATTTCTAAGTGCAATTCACCCATACCATAAATAAGGAGCTGCCCAGTTTCTTTGTTGGCGCGATATGTAAAAGACGGGTCTTCATTTTTTAATTGCTCAAGAGTTGAAAGTAGCTTTTTTTCATCTGCCGCTGTCTTAGGTTCTATCGCAACCGAAATAACGGTTTCAGGAAAATCCATAAGATCATAAATAATAGGTTTATTTTCAGTACAAAGTGTTTCGCCTGTCGTTGTTTCTTTAAAACCTGCGACAGCAACGATATCACCTGCAAAAGCTTCTTGAAGCTCTGTTCGCTTATCTGCGTGCATTTGGAATATCTTGTTGATTCTTTCTCGTTTTTTCTTAAGAGAATTATAAACGCTTTGGCCTGATTCTAATTTACCTGAATAAATACGAACATAAGTTACACTCCCAACAAAGGGGTCTGTGGCAATTTTAAATGCAATTCCACTGAACATTTCATCAGCACTTGGCTTACGAGACTCTGTCTTTGCAGGATCCTTTAGACTGTAACCTTTAAGCTCTCCTCGATCTAGAGGAGAAGGAAGGTAATCAACCACAGCATCTAACAAAGGCTGAATTCCTTTATTTTTAAAAGCAGATCCACAAAGGACGGGAATAAAATTATGTGAAACAACTGCCTTTCTTAAAGCAGATTTGATTTGATCTATTGATGGTTTTTCATCCATTAAAATAAGATCAGTTAACGTTTCATCATATTCTGACAAATGATCGAGCAGCTCGTCTCTGTAAAGAGAGCACTCGTCTACAATTTCGTTAGGTATTTCTTTTGATTCAACTTTTGATCCTAAATTTTCTGCTGGAAAATAGAGGGCCTTCATTTCAATTAAATCTATAATTCCAATAAAATTTTCTTCTGAGCCAATTGGTCTTTGAATGGCGGCAGCTTTTTTATCTAATTTTTCTCGTATTTCTTGAACACAATTATCAAAGTCTGCGCCCATGCGATCCATTTTATTGACGAAAGCGAGTCTTGGGACGTTATATTTATCAGCCTGGGCCCAAACAGTTTCAGATTGTGGCTCCACTCCTGAAACGGCATCAAAAACACCAATCGCTCCATCGAGAACCCTAAGAGACCTTTCAACCTCAATGGTAAAGTCAACATGCCCTGGAGTATCGATAATATTAATTGTGCAGCTTTGCCAACGACAGGTTGTCGCTGCAGAAGTGATAGTGATTCCTCTTTCTTGCTCTTGAATCATCCAGTCCATTGTAGCCGTTCCATCGTGAACTTCTCCAATTTTGTGACTTTTTCCAGTGTAGTAAAGGATTCTTTCTGTTGTGGTCGTTTTACCGGCATCAATGTGAGCCATGATGCCGATATTACGAATTTTTTCTATATTCTTAGAACTCATATGTGAAATTTAGAGGTAGCTTCCGTGAGGAAACTACCACTTAAGGTGAGCGAAAGCCTTGTTTGCTTCAGCCATTTTATAAACGTCTTCACGTTTCTTAACTGATCCGCCTCTATTCTGAGAAGCATCGATAATTTCATCAGCAAGCTTTTGAACCATCGTTTTACCACTTCTATCAGAAGCATAATCTCTCAACCAACGAAGAGCTAAAGATTGACGACGAGCTGGACGTACTTCAACAGGAATTTGGTAAGTTGCTCCACCAATTCTTCTTGATTTAACTTCAACTGCTGGCTTGATATTAGAAAGTGCTTTTTTGAATACTTTTAGAGGTTCTTCACCAGTTTTTTCTTGAATAAGATCAAGAGATCCATAGAAGATTTTCTCTGCTATAGACTTTTTACCACCAATCATAAGAGTGTTGATAAATTTTGTGATAACTACATCTTGGAACTTTGGATCAGGAAGAACTTCTCTGACCTCTGCTTTTCTTTTTCTTGACATAAAATACTCCTCTTCATTCTATTTATTATAAATAGAATTACTCTCTCAAGGTCACTATATTATTGGCAACCAAGAGAGTGTTAATTAATTAAATTATTTTTTCGGTCTTTTTGCGCCGTACTTAGAACGACCTTGTCTTCTCTTATCAACACCTGTCGCATCAAGAGCTCCGCGGATTGTATGGTAACGAACCCCTGGTAGATCTTTTACTCTTCCGCCTCTGATAAGAACGATACTGTGTTCTTGAAGGTTGTGACCTTCTCCACCAATATATGAAGTTACTTCAAATCCTGAAGTAAGCTTTACTCTACATACCTTTCTCATTGCTGAGTTTGGTTTTTTAGGAGTTGTTGTATAAACTCTTACGCAAACACCACGTCTCTGAGGGCATGACTTTAATGCTGGTGATTTTGTTTTCGAGTACTTATCCTCGCGTCCTGTTCTGATTAACTGATTAATTGTAGGCATTGTCCAACTGCTCCTTAACTTTCTCAACTTCTGCAAAAATACTAGCTAGAATCTTTACCAAAAGATAATAGCTAGTACAAGTTTTTTTTAAAATGATAATGTAGCTGCATTTTCTACATCGTTTTCGTTTATAACTGCTTCATAATTTCTATATCTTGGAATACCAGATCCCGCAGGAATTAAGCGTCCCATGATAACATTTTCCTTTAAGCCGCGCAGTGCATCGCTTTTTCCTTCAAGGGCCGCTTGAGTAAGAACCTTTGTCGTCTCTTGAAATGAAGCTGCAGAAATAAATGACTCTGTCGTAAGAGATGCTTTTGTAATCCCAAGAAGAAGCGGCATTGCCTCAACAGGCTTATCTCCAGCAGCTGTTAATCTCTCATTTGTTTCAGCAAGCTCACCACGAGTAATTGAGTCACCTGTCACAAAAGTTGAATCTCCTGGATTAAGAACTTCAACCTTTTTCAGCATTTGACTTGCAATGACCTCAATATGCTTATCATCAATTTTTACACCTTGAAGTCTGTAAACCTCTTGGATCTCATCAACAATATAGCGCGCAAGGGCCTTAACACCTAGAACACGTAGAATATCATGTGGGTTTGATGGCCCATCCATAATTGGCTCTCCAGCTCTAATATAGTCACCTTCATTAACCACAACATAACGTCCTTTTGGAACAACATATGTCATTGCATCCGATCCATCTTCTGGACGAACGATAATTCTTCTATTTCCTCTTAGTTCAGTACCGAATTCAATAGTTCCAGAGATGTCAGCAATTTGTGCTGCATTTTGCGGCTTTCTAGCTTCAAAAAGCTCTGCAACTCGTGGAAGACCTCCGGTAATATCTTTGGTCTTCGTTGTTTCACGTTGAACTTTTGAAATGGCCGTACCAGCATCAACCTTGTCGCCCTCTTGAACAATAATATTTGCACCAACTTGTAGTCGATAAGCTGCATATCTCTTTGTTCCTGGAACAAGGATTGGAGCTCCTTTTTCATCAACTATCACGATTCTTGGCTGAAGCGATGGGTTTTTTGATTCTGTTACAACTCTATGGGAAAGACCTGTAACCGCGTCCACTTGTTCATTAACAGTAGATCCAACAATAAGGTCTTCGTATTTAACAGTCCCAGAAACTTCTGTCATGACAGGAATAGCGAATGGATCCCATTCAAGAACTCTGTCCCCAACTGAAACTTCTTGCCCTTGTTTGAAGAATAATTTTGACCCGTAAACGACAGGGTATCGTTCTTTTTCAACTCCGCGAGCGTCTTTTACAACAAGCTCTCCGTTTTTATTCATAACGATGGTTGCACCCTCGTTAGTAACGACAGATACAACGTTTTCAAGATGGATAACACCAGCGGTACGGACTTCAGTTTTATTGACTTGAGCACCTGCTGTAGCAGTTCCCCCAACGTGGAATGTTCTCATCGTAAGCTGTGTTCCTGGCTCCCCAATTGATTGAGCAGCAATAACGCCAACTGTTTCACCGATAGAAACAAGCTTCCCGCGTGCAAGGTCACGACCAAAGCAATAAGCACAAAAACCATGTCTTTCTTTACAAGTAAGAACTGATCTTACTTTAATTTGATCGATTTCTTGCTCTTTAAGGACTTTTAAATCAGCTTCTACGAGCATGTGGTTTCTTGGTAGGACTTCTACACCTTCAGAGTTAACGATTGCTTGAGCTGTTACACGGCCCATTGCTCTTTCAGCAACGTGCTCTACAACTTCCCCAGCTTCAATTCTCGAAGTTAGTGTGATTCCATCAGTAGCTCCACAATCAGTCGTGCGAATAATTCCATCTTGAGCAACATCAACAAGTCGACGAGTTAGGTAACCTGAGTTAGCTGTTTTTAGAGCTGTATCGGCCAGACCCTTACGAGCACCGTGAGTTGATGTAAAGTATTCAAGAACAGAAAGACCTTCACGGAAGTTTGATGTAATAGGAGTTTCAATAATTTCTCCAGATGGCTTGGCCATTAGTCCCCTCATACCACCCAACTGTCTAATCTGTTGAGTAGAACCTCGGGCTCCAGAATCGGCCATCATGTAAAGAGAGTTGAATGACGGTGCATTCATTTTTTCTTTACCATCTTCACTTGTAAAAGTTTGAGTTGAAATTCTTTCGATAACAACTTTAGTAAGTTTTTCGTTTGTTTGTGCCCAAACGTCGACAATTTTGTTGTAACGCTCACCGTCTGTAATAGAACCTTCGTTATATTCTTCTGTGATTTTTACAACTTCTTTATGAGCTTCAGCTAAGATCGCTGGCTTTTCTACTGGAATTGTCATGTCATGAACGTTGATAGAGATACCCGCTTTTGTCGCGTATTCATACCCAAGTCTCATGATAGCGTCAGCTAGCATAACCGTTTCTTTTTCTGTCCCAACTCGGTAAGCATGATCGATTAGTTTCCCTAACGATTTTTTACCTAAGATTTGGTTGATGTCTGAATATTTCAAACAACGAGGTACCGCATCCCATACGAATGTTCTACCAACTGTTGTTTCAATCATTGCACCATCAATACGAACTTTAATTGGAGCTTGAAGGTGAAGGTTTCCAGAGTGGTATGCAAATTGTGCTTCTTCTTTTGAAGCGAATACTTTGTTGTATCCACGAGCAAAAGGTCTAATTCTTGTCATGTAGTAAAGACCAAGAACGATATCCTGAGAAGGAACGATAATTGGTGTTCCGTCTTTAGGAGAAAGAATATTGTTTGTCGACATTGCTAAAATACGACATTCAACTTGTGCTTCAATTGAAAGAGGAACGTGAACCGCCATCTGGTCACCGTCGAAGTCAGCGTTGAAAGCTGTACACACGAGAGGGTGAAGTTGGATCGCTTTACCTTCAATCAATATTGGCTCGAAAGCTTGAATACCAAGTCTGTGTAGAGTAGGCGCTCTGTTTAAAAGAACCGGATGTTCCTGAACAGCCTCTTCTAAGATATCCCAAACTTCTTGCTTTTGTTGGTCAACCATCTTTTTTGCAACTTTAATAGTTGTACAGTGACCTTTTTCAATGAGTTTATTGTAAATAAATGGCTTGAAAAGTTCGAGGGCCATTAACTTTGGAAGACCACATTGGTGAAGTCTTAAAGATGGACCAACAACGATAACCGAACGACCTGAATAGTCTACACGCTTACCAAGTAGGTTTTGTCTAAAACGTCCTTGCTTACCTTTTAACATATCAGAAAGTGATCTTAATGGACGCTTGTTAGCTCCAGTAAATACTTTTCCGCGGCGACCGTTATCAAAAAGAGCGTCGACTGCTTCTTGAAGCATTCTTTTCTCATTTCTGATGATGATCTCTGGTGCATTTAATTCTTTTAATCTTCTAAGACGATTGTTTCTGTTAATTACACGACGATAAAGATCGTTAAGATCTGAAGTCGCAAATCTTCCTGCTTCTAGTGGAACTAGAGGGCGAAGGTCTGGTGGAAGAACAGGAATAACATCCATCATAAACCATTCAGGCTTATTTTCTGACTTAAGGATTGATTCAACAACTTTTAGTCTTTTGATCGTTTTAGCACGAGCCATTTCCGTAGTTGCTGCAGCAAGTGCTCTTCTTAATTCTTTGTTAACAATATCAAGGTCTAATTTTCTAAGAAGTTCTTTAATCGTTTGTCCACCCATTCCGGCTTCAAACTCGATTCCTTGCTCTTTTAGTTCTTGGTATTGTTGTTCAGAAATTACGCGACCAACTTCAAGACCACCGTCAACATTATCAGTAGCTGAACTCGTTACAACGTAAGCTTCATAATAAAGAACTCTTTCAAGTTCTTTAAGAGTTAGGTCTAAAAGAGCTCCTAAACGAGAAGGAAGTGATCTTAAAAACCAAATGTGCGCAACGGGAGCAGCAAGTTCAATATGCCCTTGTCTTTCTCTTCTTACTTTTGAAAGTGTAACTTCAACACCACACTTTTCGCACACAACACCTCTGTGCTTCATTCTTTTATATTTTCCACAAATACATTCATAATCTTTGATTGGTCCAAAGATTTTTGCGCAGAAGAGACCGTCTCTTTCTGGTTTAAATGTACGGTAGTTAATCGTCTCTGGTTTTTTAACTTCGCCAAAAGACCACTCTCTAATAGTATCTGGAGATGCCATTCTGATAGAAACGGCCTCAACACTTATTGGATCTTTAGGTTTGTCAAAAAAGTTCAACAAGTCTTTCATTTTATATTCCTTGTGAGATTAAAATTTTATCAAATTACAAACAAACTGCTTAAGCAGTGAGCGCACTAAGCGCTCACTAAAACCAACCTAACTAAAAGTAGATTCTTCTTCTGAGTTTTCCTCAAGCTTGATATCCAAACAAAGCGCTTGAAGCTCTCTAATGAGAACGTTAAACGACTCTGGTAATCCTGGTTCAAGAACTTGCTCACCTTTAACGATCGATTCATACATTCTTGTACGACCGATAACATCATCAGATTTTACAGTTAAGAATTCTTGTAGTGTATAAGCCGCCCCATAAGCTTCAAGGGCCCAAACTTCCATCTCCCCAAGTCTTTGTCCCCCGAACTGAGCCTTACCACCAAGTGGTTGCTGAGTTACAAGTGAGTATGGACCAGTCGATCTAGCGTGGATCTTTTCATCAACAAGGTGGTGGAGTTTCAACATGTACATGGCACCAACTGTTACGTCTTCCGAGAATACGTCTCCAGTTTTTCCATCGAACAATGTTGTCTTACCTGACTTATCTAAATCACCAAGTTCAAGCATCTCTCTGATATCATCTTCCGAAGCACCATCGAATACACTTGTGGAGAAGCGAACTCCTAAAGAAAGCTGTTCTGCTACTTCAGTGACTCTTTCGTCAGTTGCTTTCTTTAACCATTCTTTAACATCTTCAGTTTTATAGATTTTATAGATGTAGTCTTTAAGCTCACTAACTTTTGCATTTTCTTCCATCATGGTCTTGATTTTTTCACCAAGTCCACGTCCGGCCCATCCAAGGTGGAGCTCAAGAAGCTGTCCAATGTTCATACGTGAAGGAACCCCTAGTGGATTCAATACGATTTCAACCGGAGTACCGTCGGCAAGGTATGGCATATCTTCCGCCGGGACAACATTAGAGATAACCCCTTTGTTTCCGTGACGGCCGGCCATTTTATCACCTGGTTGTAACTTTCTTTTGATCGCTACATAAACCATGACTTTCTTAATGACGCCTGGAGGAAGTTCATCCCCTTTATGTAGTTTTGCAATTTCTTCGTTCGCTTTCTGACGAACTCTTGTAATTCTATTTCTTACGTCAGCAAAGTACTCAGAAAGTTTTTCTTCAAGAGCTGCTTCTAACGGAAGGTAACCAATAAGTTCGAAAGGAATAGAAGCCAAGATCTCACCTGAAATCGAAATGCCTTTTCCAAGAAGCTCAGTTGTCCCATCTTCTGATATTAGCTTATCCGTTGTTTTAGCCCCTTTAAACATTTCAGCGATTTTTTGAATAGCAGAAGTTTGGATGGCCTTTATTTCGATTCTTTCGTCTCGACGAATAAGTGTTGTTTCATGATCGATAATTTCTTTCGATCTTGAATCTAGTTCAACACCTTCTCTTGTATATACCTTCGCATCGATTACTGTTCCACGAACCGATGAAGGTACGCGAAGTGAAGTATCTTTAACGTCTCCGGCCTTATCACCGAAAATAGCCTTAAGAAGTTTCTCTTCTGGAGAAAGCTGAGACTCACCCTTTGGAGTAATTTTCCCAACTAAGATATCTCCCGGCTTAATAATCGCACCAACGCGAATAATACCCGCTTCATCAAGATCCTTAAGGGCCTCTTCAGAAACATTTGGAATATCGCGAGTGATTTCTTCTTTACCTAACTTCGTATCCCGAGCTTCGATTTCAAAGCTTTCGATGTGAACTGAAGTAAAGACATCTCTTGCAAGGATGTTTTCATTTATAAGGATTGAATCCTCATAATTGTATCCACCCCATGGCATGAATGCCACAAGAACGTTTTGCCCAAGGGCCAAGTCACCTAGGTGAGTTGCCGGCCCATCAGCAATAACCATTCCTTTAAGAACTAAATCACCTTCTTTAACAAGTGCCTTTTGGTTATTACATGTATTTTGATTAGTGCGTTGGTATTTTGTTAACTTATAAACATCAACTCCAGATTCCCCCTCAGAGAACTTATCTCTTTGGATAACGATTCTATTTGAGTCTACAAAGATAACTCTTCCCGATTCTTTTGCGTAAACAATGGCTCCAGAGTCACGAGCAATAATTTGCTCAACTCCAGTTCCAACGATAGGCGCATCAGTTCTTACAACTGGTACCGCCTGTCTCATCATGTTTGATCCCATGAGTGCACGGTTAGCATCGTCATGCTCAAGAAAAGGAATAAGAGATGTCGCAATCGAAATCATTTGAGTTGGAGATACGTCCATCAACTGAACTTCATTCGCAGTTACGATGGTAAATTCCCCAGCAGAACGAGCAGCGATTTGATCACCTACGAGTTTTTTTCCATCAACATACTTTGCATCTACCTGAGCAATAACTTTCCCTTCTTCTTCAAAAGCAGAGAAATACTTAGGTGCAGAAATTGATCTGTCTTCATTTATAATTTGGTATGGAGTCTCAATGAATCCATACTCAGAAACGCGAGCATAGGTTGCTAGTGATGTAATTAGTCCAATGTTTGGTCCTTCAGGAGTCTCAACTGGACACATTCTACCGTAGTGGGTTCCATGAACGTCACGAACTTCGAATCCAGCTCTTTCTCTTGTCAAACCACCTGGCCCAAGGGCTGAAAGTCTTCTTTTATGTGTCACTTCAGAAAGTGGATTCGTTTGATCCATAAACTGAGATAACTGTGAAGAACCAAAAAATTCTTTTACAGCAGCAGCTACCGGCTTTTGATTAACAAGATCGTAAGGCATCATTGTTTCAATTTCTTGAATGGCCATTCTTTCTTTTACTGCGCGCTCCATTCTCACTAAACCAACTCTAAATTGGTTTTCAAGAAGTTCACCGACTGCTCTTACACGACGGTTTCCAAGGTGATCAATATCATCAACTTTACCTTTTCCGTTATTGAGCTCAACCAAATACATAACAGTTGTAAGGATATCCTTTCTCGTAAGAACAGTTTCTTCTACTGGAATATTCATTCCAAACTTATAATTGATTTTCATACGACCAACCTTTGAGAGGTCGTATTTATCTTTATTAAAGAAAAGATTTTCAAAAAGTAAGTTTGCAGCTTCTACTGTCGGAGGCTCACCTGGTCTCAATCTTTCAAAGATTTTAATAAGGGCGTCTTCTTTTGTTTCAGTTTTATCGATCAAAAGAGTATTTCTGATTTGATCACCGTAGTTAATCATATCAATATAAAGGGCCTTAACTTCTTTTACTCCAGCCTTCATTAAGTCGTGTATTTTAGATTCTGATAAAGCCTCATTCGCCAGGCAAATAACTTCACCCGTTTTTTCATTGAAAATATCTTCAGCTAAAACCTTTCCAACCACCTCATCAAGCTCAGCAGGGAGTTCAGTAATCTTAGCTTCTTCCATTTTCTTAACTGAAGCTTTTGTATATTTTTTACCTTTTTTAACAATCACAGATCCAGATTTTGAATCAAGAATGTCAGCATTTGCTCTTGTTCCTACCATTAAATTAAAATCGAGTTTTCTAGAGAAAGAGCCGTCTTTATTAAAAGAAATGCTCTCCATTTGGTAGAATTCATTCAAAAGCTCAGCCGTTGAATAGCCCATCGCTTTTAAAACGACAGAGGCATGCAGTTTTCTTTTTCTGTCAATGCGAGCAAATAAGATATTTTTATGATCAAATTCAAAATCTAACCAAGAACCTCTATGAGGGATAATTCTTGCTGAATAAAGAAGTTTTCCTGAAGAATGCTTCTTTCCATTATCATGTTCAAAGATGATCCCTGGTGAGCGGTGAAGCTGGGAAACGATAACTCGCTCTGTTCCGTTGTAAACAAACGATCCCGTTTCGGCCATTAAAGGAATATTTCCAAGATAAACTTCTTGCTCCTTTACTGAAGAAACTGTTCTTTGCTCTGCCCCGTCTCTGTCGACAGAAACATCAAAGAAAACAAGACGAACAACAACCTTGAGAGGAGCTTCAAATGAAAGACCTCTTTGTCGGCACTCTTTTACTGTATATTTTGGTTCTTCGAGTGAGTAACTTACAAACTCAAGAGAAACCGTTTTGTTAAAGTCATAAATCGGGAAAACCGATTTAAAAACTTGTTGTAAACCTGAATCAATTCTCTTAGCTGGTGGAACATCTTTTTGAAGAAAATCTTCGTAAGAGTTTACCTGTAGCTTCATAAGAGGAGGTGTATCAAGAACTACTGGAGTATTTGAGAAGGTTTTGCGAAACCATTCGTTTGGTGAAAAAACCTGAGTCATCGCGGTCTCCTAGAGAAATTCTTTAAGAAGTATTCTTAGAATAAAATTATTAAAAAAATTCAAAACACAAAAAGGTGTGAAGAGGTTTTACCTCTTTCACACCTTTATATAAAATTTTAGCTAAACGAAAACGGCAAATTACTTAAGCTCAACCTTCGCTCCAGCACCTTCAAGAGTTTTCTTGATTGCTTCAGCGTCAGCTTTAGAGATCCCTTCTTTAACCATTTTCGGAGCACCTTCAACAAGGTCTTTTGCTTCTTTCAAGCCAAGACCAGTGATTGTACGGATTTCCTTAATAACGTTAATTTTCTTTTCCCCGCCATCTGCAAGGATTACTGTGAATTCAGTTTGCTCTTCAACAGCAGCAGCTGGACCAGCAGCACCGGCAACAGCAACAGGAGCAGCTGATACGCCAAATTTTGTTTCAAGTTCTTTTACTAGGTTTGCTAGGTCAAGAACTGACATTTTAGAGATATGTTCAATTAGTTGTTCATTAGTTACGCTCATATAAGTCTCCTATAAATAAAATAAATAATTTAAAATTTGTATTAAGCTAGTTCGCCACTTTCTTTCTTTTCTTGGATTGCGTACAACACTCTAGCAAAAGCAGAAACAGGGGCTAGGAAAGTAGCCAAAAGAGTTCCAAGCATTTGGTCTCTTGATGGTAAATCCGCAAGTTGTTTTACTTGTGCTTTTGTAAGCATTTGTCCGTCTAAAATTCCGCCCTTTAATTCAACAAGCTCTAGTGTTGCTCCGGCTTCTTTTAAACATTTTGCAACAGCTGCAGCATCATCGAACGCAAATGCCAAAGCATGTGGTCCTGAAAGATTTGCAACTAAAGCTTCAGCAGGTGTTCCAGCTGCAGCCTTTTTGAAAAGCGTGTTTCTTGTGACTACCATTTTTCCATTTGAGTCACGAACAGCTTTTCGAACACTAACGGCATCATTTGACTTGATACCAATCAGGTTTGTAAGAAAGATAGCTTTTGCATTTCCAATATCTTTTTGAAGATCTTGGATAATGGCTTCTTTCTCTGAACGATTAAGCATATATCCTCCTATTATTTATGGAGGGGGATTTGGGCAGGCTTTACTGTTGTCTCTATCAAGAAGCAACAAACCGACTTTCTTCAACCCTCTTTTTACATTAAATGACGTTAAAAGCTTCTGAAGTATCTATTTTAATCCCTGGACCCATAGTTGTACTAAGTGTAAGAGATTTAATATAAGTTCCTTTTGCACTTGCTGGCTTAGCTTTAACGATGGCACCAAGAATGGCCGCATAGTTTTGCTTTAGTTGCTCAATTGTGAAAGAGCTCTTTCCAATTGGCACATGAACAATCCCTGTTTTTTCAGTTCTATATTCAACCTTTCCTGCTTTTTGCTCTTTTACGGCTCCAGCAACATCAGTTGTTACAGTTCCAAGCTTAGGGTTCGGCATCAAACCACGTGGTCCAAGAAGACGAGCAACTTTTCCAAGCTTACTCATCATGTCTGGAGACGCGATAACACGGTCAAACTCTAACCATCCACCTGCAATCTTGTTAATAATGTCTTCGCCACCAGCAAAGTCTGCACCAGCTGCTGTTGCTTCATCAACTTTTGATCCAGAAGTAATGGCCACAACGCGTACAGTTTTTCCAGTTCCAGCTGGAAGAGCAAGAGCTCCTCTGATCATTTGATCAGCATGTCTTGGATCAACCCCAAGTCTAAATGCTAGATCTACTGTTTCATCGAATTTTGCTGATTTTGTTTCTTTAGCTAGTTTAAGTGCTTCATCAGACGAGTAGAGTTTAGTTTTATCTACTTTTTTAGCTGACTCTGCGTAACGCTTTGACGCTTTTTCCATTTTTCTTCCTTTGCGGTCATACGACTCTATTGAGTCTCCCGCTTAATATTGTTTAATTAGTAGTCTAATTTAAGACCCATTGAACGGATAGAACCTTCAATTGTTCTCATTCCAGCTTCTTTGGTTCCTGCCGTTAGATCTGCTTTTTTTGTATCTACGATTTCTTCAACTGTCTTTTTAGGTACTTTTTTTGACATTACTTCTGAGCCTGGCTTTTGAGCACCTCTTTCTAGTTTCAACTTATCTTTTAACAAGTATGAAGCTGGAGGAGTCTTTGTAATAAATGTGAACGATCTATCAGAATAAACTGTGATAATCGTCGGAAGCACTACGCCATTTTGTTGTTGAGTTTTTGCATTGAAAGCCTTGCAAAACTCCATAATATTGACACCTTTCTGACCAAGAGCTGGACCAATTGGTGGAGATGGATTTGCTTTTCCACCTGCGATTTGTAATTTAATAAAACCTGTTACTTTCTTAGCCATATATCTCTCCTACAATACCAACTATTTATTTAAGAAACTTTTTCAACTTGAGTAAAGTCTAACTCCACCGGAGTTGGACGACCGAAAATTGATACGTTTACTTTAACTTTTCCTTTTTCATTAACCGCTTCAATCGTTCCCACAAAATTTGCAAAAGGACCTTCAATTACTTTTACAGATTCACCTTCAGAGAAATTCACTGAAGTTCTTGGCTTCTTAAAGCCATCTTCCATCTGAGAAGTCATATAAGCTGCTTCTTCATTGGTAATTGGAGACGGCTTATCAAGTGTTCCGCCCACAAAACCAGTAATTTTGTCTGTACTCTTTACAAGGTGCCAAGTCTTATCATTCATAATCATCTTTATCAAGACATAGCCTGGAAAAAACTTTTTCTTTATTGTTTTCTTCTTTCCACCGGCCGTGGTCACCAACGTTTCTTCAGGGACCAAGATATCTGAAAAAAATTCAGTCATTTTGTGATTAACAATTCTTTCTTTTAGGGACTTGGTTACCTTATTTTCTTGACCAGTTTGAGCCTTCGCAATATACCACCTAAAATCTGGTGTATCACCCTTAGCTAATTGAACGTCGTGAGCATTCTGCGATGAATCTGTCATAATTAAACACCAAAAAATAAATTAATAAACAAAACTCAATATCTTTTTAAACACAAAATCTACGAACACGAAAATACTTGCCACAACAATAAGTGCAACAACTAACCCCATGGTCATTTTTAAAGTTGCATCCTTTGTCGGCCAAACAACTTTCAATAATTCATTATAGACATCTTGAAGGTAGCCCGATGTCTTGCTATTTTTTAGAACGATCACAAAAACAAGAAGACCAGTGACAACCCCCACCCCCTGAGAAAGCACTGAAAAACTAGATATTTTTGCTTCTAAGTCAAACCATGCACCCATTTGATCAACAAATTTAGTCACAATAAAACCTGCTAATAAAGCTGCTATTGCAACGAGGGCATTAATCCACTTACCTGAGTCTTCGCTCTTAATGATAGACATATTAACCTTTCTTTAGATGATAAAAAATTTAGAGTCTAATTTATATGCTAGAAAAATCATAAAATGTCTATTGATTTTTCATAATTGAGAAATATGCGATGCGAAATGGCGGGTGCAGTAGGATTCGAACCTACAACCAAGTGATTTGGAATCACCTACTCTACCGTTGGAGCTATACACCCAGGCGAATAAAAGGGGCCGGAAAACCGACCCCCTTTAAATAAATATCTCTTAACTTAAAAACTAATCTAAAATTTCAGCAACAGTTCCAGCACCAATCGTTCTACCACCTTCACGGATAGCAAAACGGAGTGACTTCTCCATAGCTACCTTAGAAATCAACTCAACTTTGAAAGTTGTGTTATCTCCAGGCATTACCATCTCAACTCCAGCGTTTAGTTCAATTGAACCTGTAACGTCTGTTGTTCTGAAGTAAAACTGTGGACGGTATCCCTTAAAGATCGGAGTGTGGCGTCCACCTTCGTCTTTTGTAAGGATGTATACTTCTGCTTGGAATTTAGCGTGTGGCTTAACTGAACCTGGCTTAATTAAACATTGACCACGTTCAATATCTTCTCTTTTTGTTCCACGAAGTAAAAGACCTGCGTTGTCCCCTGCTTGACCTTGGTCAAGAAGTTTACGGAACATTTCAATCCCTGTAACGATTGTTTTTTGTGGGTCACGGATACCAACGATTTCGATTTCTTCGTTGACCTTGATTACTCCACGCTCAATTCTTCCAGTTACAACTGTTCCACGACCTGAGATCGAGAAAACGTCTTCTACTGGCATAAGGAATGGCTTATCAACATCGCGTACTGGCGTTGGGATATAGCTATCTACTGCATCCATCAAGGCTACGATTTTTGATTCTCCAATTTCTGGATTTCTTCCTTCTACTGCTGCTAGAGCTGATCCCGTAATGAAAGGAATTTCGTCCCCTGGGAAGTTATATGAAGAAAGAAGTTCTCTCATTTCCATTTCAACTAGTTCTAGAAGTTCAACGTCATCAACCATGTCTACTTTGTTAAGGAAAACTACTAGAGCTGGAACCCCAACCTGACGAGCAAGAAGGATATGCTCTCTTGTTTGTGGCATTGGTCCGTCTGCTGCTGAACACACAAGAATACCACCGTCCATCTGTGCGGCACCCGTAATCATGTTTTTTACATAGTCAGCGTGACCTGGACAGTCTACGTGAGCATAGTGACGAGTCGCTGTTTCATATTCAACGTGTGCTGTATTGATTGTAATACCACGTGCTTTTTCTTCTGGTGCTGAGTCGATGTCCGCATAAGACTTCGCTGCTCCACCATGGATTTTTGCCATAGTCATTGTGATTGCTGCTGTTAATGTCGTCTTTCCATGGTCAACGTGACCAATAGTTCCGATGTTAACGTGAGGTTTATTACGGTCGAATTTTTCCTTAGCCATTGGGCATCTCCTTCTTCATTACATTCTTTATTACACAAGAATTAATTTTTTTGTATGGGCTTTATAACGTGCTCTAAATTTAGTCAACAGTATGCCTGCGCTCTCCCGCGCTGACAAGGGGAAAAATGGAGCTCCAGATGGGAATTGAACCCATGACCTCTCCCTTACCAAGGGAGTGCTCTACCACTGAGCCACTAGAGCTAATCCAAAGTTTCAAAGCCTAAAAATAATAGATGCCTTAGATTGTGTAAAGCAAAGTTTATTTTTTCAATATGAAATGTATTAGGTAGAGAAAATGGAGCGGGCGACAAGATTCGAACTTGCGACATCCACCTTGGAAGGGTGGCGCTCTACCAACTGAGCTACGCCCGCATAGGAACTTTGGTAAGAAATGGTGGAGAGAGAAGGATTCGAACCTTCGAAGGTTTACACCGACAGATTTACAGTCTGTTGCCTTTGGCCGCTCGGCAATCTCTCCTCAATTCCAGCTCTCACTAATTAAGATAGATGGAGCTGACTATAGGAATCGAACCTACGACCGTCGGTTTACAAAACCGATGCTCTACCAACTGAGCTAAGTCAGCCTACAGTATCTAACCGCTATGCTAGGGGTATTTTATAATCTGAAGTCTAATCAAAGGCAATATTTTTTTTGCTTTTTTTTCGATTTAAACTTCTCCGAATATCTTTTCCATGGCAATTGCTGCTGCAACTGATACGTTTAAAGATTTAATTTTCCCTGCGGGTTTAAAGGCAATTGTTGTTTCAACGACACGACTAACAGCGTGTGACATGCCGACATCTTCCGCACCCAAAACTAAACAAATAGGTTTTGTGTGATCGATTTCTCCGAGAGTTCCTGAGGCATGTTCGGACAGACCAATACAAGTAGCACCTAGTTCTTTTATTTTTGTAATTGTTTTTGGAAGAGCTGAGCAACGAACAATTTTTACATGTTCAGTGGCCCCTGAAGCAATTCGGGAAAACCCTGGCCCCAAACCGAAATTTCCTTTAGCTGAGATGAGTATGACATCGACTCCGTAAAAGGCAGCTGTTCTCATGATGGCCGCTCCGTTATGAGCGTCTGTCACTTGATCGAGAGCTAAAATCTTGATGGGAATTCTGCTTTCTAGCTGATTATAAATCCAAGTTGGTTCATAAATATTAATCGGACTTACCAACATAAATATTCCCGATGGAATACGTTGAAACTCTAAATCGAGATCGCGGTAAATTCTTTTCCCTTCTTCTTGTAAGGCATGACCTTCCAGCCATCTTACCTTCGTAAGCGGAAGCTCATGATCACGAAGACCGCTACGTTTTTTAAACTCTTGGAAACCTTCATCTGTTGTGACAATTTCAAAAATTTGTCTCTCGGGGTTTCTGATGGCCTCAGCAATGCTGTGAATGCCAACAATCATATCGTGATCCATATTAAGTCCTATTTGAGAAGATTTTTAAGAGCAGGAATTAATTCCTCTCGTTTTACTTTTTTAATTTCACCAGATTTTCTTAAGATAATTTCGAGTTCACCAGTTGCGGCGAAATCTCTTTCACCCAAGACCACTCTAAATGGTAATCCTAAAAGATCAGAATCCTTGAATTTATTTCCAGGCCCAACGTTTCTGTCGTCATAAACGACTTCTAGTCCTGCATTTATTAAATCCGAGTATATATCATCAGCCATTTTTACGTATTCGTCTGCTTTTACAATTGTTGCAAAATAAATCTGGTAGGGAGCAATGGATGCTGGCCAGATGATTCCGTTGGTATCGTGATTTTGCTCTATGGCCGCAGCGACAACTCTCGTGACTCCAATACCGTAACAACCCATAAGTGGTGTGACGAGTTTGCCATTTTGATCTAGAATTCCAACTTTCATGTCCTTGGTGTATTTATCCCCAAGTTGAAAGACGTGACCGACTTCGATTCCGCGTTTTTCAACAACAGAGTGCAATCCATCCAGAGTTAAATCCCCGGCCTTTGAAAGTCTTAAATCTGCTTGAGTTATTTTCTTAATATCTCTTTTAGGATTGAATCCTGTGATGTGTGCATCTTTTTTATTTGCACCAATCGCATACGTTGCTTCCAAGTTAATTTCGTTATCAAAAATAATTTCCAACTGTCCTTCTAGACCTGCTGGCCCAATAAACCCCTTCCAAAGTTTTGCTTTTTTCATTTCATCTTCTGACGAAGCGGCAAGATGATCACATTTAAGATAATTTTGAAGTTTAATTTCATTAACTGAATCATCTCCAATGACCATCGCAAGAATCATCTTTGAATCAGTGCCCGTTGTGGCCGTGTAGACCATAGATTTTAAACTTTGAGCTGCTTCAATGCCTAAAAACTTGCACACAGATTCAATGGTTTCTAGCTTTATAGTTTCTACTTCTTTCATTGCTGCTAGATTCATATCAAAGCTTGTCTTAGCTCTTTTGGTTTGAGCTTTTTCGATATTGGCGGCGTATTTTGCTTCAGGAGAATAAATAATTAAATCTTCTCCCGCATTGGCGACGACTTGAAATTCGTGTGTCTTAGATTCGGCAGTGGCCATGGCGCCCCCATCGGCTTCGACAGGAATAAATTCCAGGCCTAATCGATTAAAGATGGCCGTATAGGCATCATACATTTCCTGGTAACCAATATCTAAGCTCGCTTTGTCCATATGAAAAGAATAGGCATCTTTCATAGTAAATTCTCGACCTCTCATAAGACCAAAGCGCGGTCTGATTTCATCGCGAAATTTGGTATTAATCTGATACAATTTTACTGGCAGTTGCTTATAAGATTTAATTGTCTTTCTAAAGATATCTGTAACTGCTTCTTCGTTAGTTGGTGAAATGCACAGATCGGCCTCTTTTTTGTCTTTAAAGCGAAGCATGAGTCCGCCCATTTTATCCCATCGACCAGTTTCTTGCCATAACTCGCCTGGAGTCACTACCGACATTGTAATTTCAAAACAGCCTATTTTATTTAATTCTTCCCGAATAATATTTTCAACTTTTCGAATTGAACGAAGTCCCATTGGAAGATAGTTATAGAGGCCAGCTCCTGATTTATGAATCAGTCCTGCTCTTATCATAAGTTGATGAGAGGGAATTTCCGCATCTGCTGGTACTTCTTTGTATGTTTGCCAAAAACCTTGCGATAGTTTCATTTTAAACGACCTTGATTGAATAAATTTATTTGATAGTACTACAAACTTTTAACTAATGAAACGAGGGTGCGAGGGCCCTGGGGAGAGCGAAAGCTTCAACAGTCTCTCTCTCAAGCGAGGCCGCTGAGACAATCTCAAAAGCCGTCGGCGTTGCAAGAAGCTTGCGACAGAGAAGATTATGAAGGTTGTGGCCAGATTTATAGGTTGTTATTTTTCCAGCGATTTCAAAACCAAGAAGGGAGATATCGCCGACAGTGTCTAAAATTTTATGACGAACAAATTCATCTACAAAGCGCAATCCCTCAGGATTAACCACTTTGTAATCGTCGAGGACAATGGCGTTATCTAGAGATCCACCTTTAATCAATCCTTTTCTTTTGAGGGCATCAACGTCTTTAAGAAGGCCAAAAGTTCGCGCACGTCCAATTTCGTTAATGTAGTTTTCGCAACTAAATTCAAATATTTTGTTTTGAGTTTTAATAGTTGGATGAGCAAATACAATCGTCGAATCAATAACTAATTTCGATGAGGGTTCGATTTCGGCCCACTTATCATCAACTTCAACCCGAATTTTTTCTAATACGATCAGAAATTTTTTTGATTTATTTAGGCTTGCAATTCCTGTTTCTTTCAATAAAAAAACAAATGAAGCACCTGAACCATCCATAATCGGAACTTCGGGGCCATCAATTTCACAATAGACGTTGTTGATCCCAAAACCGTAAAAAGCAGAAAGTAAGTGTTCAACAGTGTGAACGGCATTAATTCCTGCACCAATCGTCGTATTGTTTTCGGTGGCACCAACTGTTTCAGCACTGGCCTTTAAAACCGGTGCATTCGGAATGTCTACGCGTTTAAATTGCACGCCAAAATCAGCCTCTGCAGGATAAAGAGTCAGTGTTACCTTCTTTCCTGAGTGGATACCAATTCCTGTAACTGAAACTTTCTTTGCAATCGTACGTTGATTAAGCATTTAGCTAATATATCCTAAAATCGTATAATATTTATTAAACTCTTTACTTCTTGCATTATCTTTTTGCAACCAGATTTATTTATAAAGGTGAATTAACTTAAGTCCAAAGGTAATTTAGAGGG
>JAGOVS010000136.1 GCA_018060625.1 Bacteriovorax sp.
AAAAATGGGATTACAGGTTATGCTGAAATTTTTGATACACCTTAAAAGGAGCTATTTCTCCGCGCTTCAATGGCCGTTTCGGGAAAGTCAGAAAATACGCCATCTACACCAAGATTAAAATACTCATAGTATTCCTTTAAAGGATCTCCTTGATATTTTGAATCTAGGAAGGGAGGATCGTTGCGAAATGTATAGGCGTGTACTAAGAGACCCAATTCATGGGCCAAAGAGACGATTGAAGGATCTTTGAGAAGAGTTAACTTATGGGGGCCAATTCCCTCAGCATACGTTCTTATCTCTCTTAGATTGTCTTTTTTTAAGTAAACATTTGTGCCTACTAATTGAATCAGCTTAAAAGGAGCTAATGTTCTCAGTTTTTTTAAACTACTCGGCTCAAAAGATTGAATAAAAAGGGCATCCTCTTTTTTGGCATAACCGAACGCTTTGAGAGTAACCAGTAATTTTTCTTCAAGTGGAAGGCCAATTGTAGAAAAATAGGATGGGTGTTTGACTTCAGGATAAATGCCAATTGTTCTTTTGAGTTCTTTCGTTTTCTTTTGCACCAAAGTAAGAATATCTTCTAGAGTGGCCACTTGAAATTGACCGTCATAGGAATGATCCCTTCCCGCTAAACGCTCTTTGGCCCTCAATGATCTTATCTCTTTTATCGTGAAGTCTTCTGAAAACCAACCCGTAATGTTTTCCCCATCAATGACCTTGGTTCTTTTTTTTTCTGGAAACTTTTTCTCTACATCTGTTGTTTTCGAGATCTCATTTTCATGACGGGCAATTAAGACACCATCCTTAGTGGAGACCAAATCGAATTCGATGTAATCAGATCCTAAATCGATGGCCAGCTCAAAGGCAGGAAGTGTTTCTTCAGGTCTGTGGCCTGAAGCCCCGCGATGGGCAATCGCCAAGAGATTTGAAGGATTAGTTTTTTCTATGAGAGTTTGAGTGGAACCATTGGCACAACTGTATATGCAAAGAATAAAGAAGAAGGAAACAGAGTTAAAAATTTTTCTTGTCATAGATTTAGATTGCTCTTTGTTTAAAAGATTCTCATGCTTACTTGTGTGTGTAAAGAGTCATCTATGAGGTGGAGGGTCTTCATTTAGGGAAACCAAATTAGCTATACTTCTCGTTTGTGCCAAAGTATTTTAAGGAATGGATAAAAATCTTACCCCTCATGAATTGACCCTTTACTGGCTTGAAGAAATTGTCATTGGACTTGATCTGTGCCCTTTTGCTCGGCATCCTCATAAAATGGGGCTCGTTCGCATCATTGAATGTGAATCCACTAACGAAAGTGATCAGTTGTCTTTTTTTCTTGATGAGCTAGATCATCTTCAACAAACTTCCAGCTCTAAACTTTCGACGACATTGATCTCTTATATTAATGATCAAAGTGACTTTAGCGATTTTAATGACTTTGTAGGGCTGTGTGAAGAGACACTTTTTGAGGCCGGACTCGTTGAACATTTTCAATTGCTCGTATTTCATCCGCAGTTTCTTTTGGCGGACGAAGACCCACTCCATCGTTCGCATTGGGTCGGTCGATCCCCATATCCCACGATTCATCTTTTGCGAAATGCAGAAATTGAAATCGCGCTAGAGAGTTATGCAGATCTTATAGGGATTCCCGCCCGAAATGAGCAGAGACTTTTAAATCTAAAGCAACTTGATTTTGATAAACTTTTTTACTATGGCACTTAAATCAACTATCTATAAGGCCAAGATTGCGGTGGCCAATCTCAATATCCATCATTACCAAGATTATAATCTTACCGTGGCAAAACATCCCTCCGAAACCAATTTACGAATGATGTATCGACTCGTGGCCTATGCGCTATTAGGGCATCTGGGGCCTGAATTTACCAAAGGTCTCAGTTCAGATACAGAACCTGATTTATGGAAAAAGAATTATGATGGATCAATTGACCACTGGATAGAGCTTGGTCATCTTGATGAGCGACGTATTCGCCAAGCGTGTTCAAAGGCCCGTGAGGTTACCTTACTTACCTATCAAGAAGCTTTGAGCATAACTTGGTTTGAATCTGTCAGTACCTTTGTGAGGCGTTTTGATCATCTTACGATTATTCATTTGTTGGTAAAAGATGAGCAAAATATTGAAGATTTTGTCGAAAGGGGAATGAATTTTACCATAACAATTGAAGATAAAGACATTTGGCTCTCTGATGAGTCTCGGCGTATTCAGTTAGAGTTCGATGTCGTCAAAAAAGGAGAAGTTTAAACTGGAGGAGTTCCAAAACAGCATTTTCCTAATTCACCTGATCTAAAATCGATGAGTATTAATTTGTAAACGCGCTCTAAATCAGGAAGGCCCTTCTGCTTGAGGCATCCTCTACTTTGAGCAATGGCCCCAAGTGTCTCCTCTGAAGTTTCGGCATAAGAGTCTAATTTGTAGCGATTTAAGAACTCTTGAGAATTTCTTTCTTTAAAGTATTCTACAAGAAATTTGGCCGGTTGCTCTTCCCCAAGGATATCATCAGGAATGGCATGAATGGCACTAAGACAAAGAGCATTTGTCTGGTTGGCAATTGAAGGAGGCATGACTCCAGGCGTGTCTAAAAGATCAAGATTCTGATCAATGTTAATCCATTGCTGAACTTGGGTAAGACCTGGGCGGTTGGCCGTTTTAGTCGCATTGCGATTAGCGAGTTGGTTAATAATGGTTGATTTTCCTGTATTGGGTAGTCCTATCACCATTAATTTAAATTTTTCTTTCGCTTTGAAGTTTTCAGGATTGGCCGCTTTTTTTCTTTCATTGACAATACTTTTGGACATGGCCATGACTTTTTTAATTTGTCCCTTTTCAAAACAATCAACAAAAAGAAAAGGAGTGTCCATTTTCTCAAACCATTTTTGCCAGAGGGCCATCATTTTTGGATCTGCAAGATTGGCCTTATTAAAAATGATTAATCGACTTTTTTGTAAAAGAATTTCATCCAACTTTGGGTTACTTGAAATGAGAGGAGCTCTGGCATCGCGAATTTCAAGAACTATATCCACTAATTTTAATCGCTCTTTGATTTCTCTAATGGCCCGGGCCATATGTCCCGGGTACCAATTAATGGCCGACTTCTCTTCTTCAACGATGATATCTTCTTGGGAAAATTTTTTCATTTTAGCTTTTTACTCATGATATTTTTCTACAGCTTCCCAGATTGATAAGAGAATGGGAATTTAAAAATAGAGCATTTTTTAATTTAGTGATAAGATCAAAAGAATACAACTAAAAGGGGAGGCCCAAATGGCGAAAGGACAAGAAAAAGGCAGAGATAAAGGAAAAGAAAAAGGCAAACCAAAACTTACGACAAAAGAAAAGCAAGACAAGAAAAAAGAAAAGGCCAAAACGAAAGGTAAAGAATATTAAGTTTATTAATATTTAATGAACTCGTCAGTGGATTCATGTCTAAGAATTCCATCGACGAGTTCAATCTTACGTTTTGATTGATTAGCGTAATCTAGGTCATGGGTGACATAAACAATTGTCGTATTCTTTTTTTGATTAATGGTATGAAAAAGCGCCATGATTTTATCGCCATTTTGGGTATCTAAATTACCAGTTGGCTCATCCGCAAACAAATAGTTGGGTTCCATTAAAAGGGCCCTGGCAATGGCCACTCGTTGTTGCTCACCACCTGAAATTTGGCCTGGTCGTCTTTGCTCTTTTCCACTCAATCCAACTTCGTTTATAAGCGAGAGCGCATAGTCTCTCTTTTCCTTTTGTAAGTTATTCTTATAAGAAGGGAGCAAGACATTCTCAAGTACCGTTAACTCTGGTAGCAAATAATGAAATTGAAAAACAAATCCGATTTCTTTATTTCTTAGAAGGTGAATTTTTTTTTCGTTAAAGGTCGTAATATTTTGTTGATCGTAAAAGATGTCGCCCGTGGTGGCGCTATCTAATGTTGAAATGACATAAAGTAAGGTTGACTTTCCCGAACCTGAGCGCCCTACAATTGAAATAAGTTCCCCGTTTTCGATTGTGAGATTAATTCCTTTTAACACATCCACTGAGGGCGGACCAAATGTTTTAGTGAGATTGACAACTTCAATGGTCATTGTTAATTCTCCGCCCTTATGATTTCGATTGGTGAGAGTTTTCCAGCAGCATAGCTAGGAAGAAAAGATGAAATGAGTGAAGAGAAAAAGGCCAAGGCCAGTGCCTTGACATAAATCATTGTTGTAAATGAAATGATCATCGTATTGCTAGCACTTCCTAGTCTGCCAGGGGCCACTTTTATAGTGGACATATACAAGCAGCCTGCGTAGCCCAGAAGAGTGCCAAGGATTCCTCCGGCCAGCCCGAGAATAATCCCTTGATACATAAATAATTCTATGATTTGCCCAGAATCAAAACCGATGGCCCGCAGAATTGCAATCTCTTTGCGTTTTTGGTTAACAAGAATGGAGAGAATATTATAAATTCCAAATGCAGCAACGACTAAAATGGATATGGTCATAAAGTTTCTTACGATATCTTGAGTCTTAAAAACGGAGAGTGTGGCCGCAGACGTTTGCTCCCAACTTTCAATCTTATCACTTGAGCTGGTAGACCATTTTAAGGCCAAAGCACTTGAAAGAGTTGGGTCAATTAGTTTGACACCAATATTAGTCATCCTGTTGGGCATCGTGAGTAGTTTCTGGACATCTAGAAGCGAGGCAAAGGCCGTTGAATTATCAATGGCAGCTATGCCAAGATTAAAGGTGCCAATGATTTTAAAGGGGATTGATTTTCCCTTTCCCGTGGCCACGGTAATGACTTCTCCAGTTCTGGCCCCTAAGGTCTTCAGTAAACCGGCCCCAATAATAATGCGATTTCCACTTTCACCTAGATCGGTGAATTTAAGTCCATGTGAGAGGTAGTCTGATAAGTTGCTAACCTTTTCTTCAAGGGCCGGTTTTGATCCGGTGATTTTTCCACTTATTTCTGTTTTATTTCTGCGATAAATGACCTGGGACGTAAGCTCTGGTGAATAAGCAAAGACCTCAGGAGTTTGATCTAATTTGTTGAACCAAAACTTTGGATTCTGCAATTCGGTCGAGTCTCGTCTTCCAGAGGGAGGGATCTTCCAAATGATGGCCGCTTCATTGGGATAAAAAATTTGTTGCATATCTTTTTGATAAATATATTCTTCCCGAGCAGATATTCTTATATGGGCCTGATTGTTGACGAGTCTCTCTAAAATATAATTTTGAAATCCAAGCATCATTCCTGAAATCACGACGTAAGCTGTCGTTCCCAAGACGATACCTATGAGGATGAGCGCTGTTTGCTTTTTTCGGGAAAATAAATGCTTTAAACTTAAAAAGAGCATTTTAGAGAATCTCTTTTTTAGGGACGATTATTTCGTCCTCAACACTTAACTCGGGAGAGAGGATTTCGGCATTTTCAGAGTCGCTTATGCCCATTTCAATTTTTATTTTAGTAGGTTTCTTATTTTTTAGGACAACGATGTATCCATTAGAAATGGCCTTCGTTGGAATAAGAGTGGCCTTATCTTTTGTGCCAATTTCTACTGATAAATCAGCAGACATACCAGGAAGAATATTACTTGGTAATTGATGTGCACTTACTTGGATCAAAAAGTCCTGATCTTTCGGAAGAACAGATCTAATGGTTCCTAGAAATGTTTTTGAGCGAAAATCCTCAAAAGAAATAATGACCTTCATTCCTTTGGTGATTTTGAGCGCTCCCAATTGTTCAATAGAGGCCTCTAGATAGAGGTTTTTTAAATCGACAATTTTTAAGATGGGAGTTTGAGGACTTATGGTTTCTTTGATTCCAAAGGGTCTTTCTGTCACTATGCCCTGGTGAGGGGCCTTAAATATTGTTCCATTTTCTTCAATTCTTAAAAGCTTATCTCCGGTGCTTACAAAATCTCCTTCTTTTACGTAGTATTTTTCGACAGTGCTTAAAACGCCCATTTTTAATGAGTAATACCATTCAGATTTGACAGTCGAGATGGCATAGACACTCTCAGTGATAGGACCAATCTTGGGATGGACGATCTCATGAGGGGGTTTTCTCAAATAGGCATAAAGGCCAGAAGTGAGCAGAATAAATAAAAGAAGAATAAGAAAATAATATTTTTTCATTAAGCAACCACAACGCCTTTAAAGATTTCTCTAGAATTTATTAGGATTAGAGAGCGATGATACATTCTGAAACACTTTGAAAAGTCGTTTCAGTATTCCTGATAACCTCATTGGAAACCACTACGTAGAGTTTATTTTCCTCAGTCAAAATGGTGCGAATGATATTTTCTTTATAGTTGACCAAGTCATGACTTGTGTAAGTCCGCTCCGTTTGAATAAACTCAAATCGATCGGAGTCAATTTTATAATCTGAATAGTCGATGACTTCTTTTGAGGTCGTGCCTTTTTTATCGGTCACAGATATTTTTAAAATGCGCATTGGAGTGATCGCCGAGAATTCGACCGCAACCTTACAGCTTCCTTGAGTGTTATATCCTTGGTGAATACCAAGTTTTAAAAAGAGAGTGAGTTCACCTATAGGATCTCTCACTTGAGCGTGGAGAGCGCTTGAGAGAATCAAGAGTAATGAGAAAAGAGCGCTAAAAAATAATTTCATCAAATCCCCCATGAATTGGTTTTTATCTCATCAAGAAACTTAACGAAGTGAGCAGCTATTGTAAACCCTGCTCATTAGTAATCGAGTACTTTTTTTGCGCGCAGTGCTGCTTTGATTTGGCAAATCTCGATGAGTCTAAAATAAAAATACTGAAACATTTTGCTCGGAAATGAAGAAATTATAAAAAAAGCGGCAATTTTTATTCATGCTGAATTGGTTTTTTCCGAAAGGTTGGCAAATAAAGCGTCTGTCATGGTGACTGCGCTGATAAAGCCAGAATTTTGCAAGAGCATGGATGCTCAAAGGCCATTTAAAAAATGGGCCTAAACTAAGGAGGGAGGGCGAATTTCTACACGGAGGGATTCATGGGTTTACGTATCAACACGAATGTTACTTCAATTGCTGCTCAACGCACACTTGGGGTTAACAACACTGAGCAGTCAGCGACATTAAGTAAGTTGTCTTCTGGTTCAAGAATCGTTAAGGCAGC
>JAGOVS010000022.1 GCA_018060625.1 Bacteriovorax sp.
TAGTGATTTAAATTTTCTCAACGATCTTTGTAGGTAATATAGCTATTTCTAAGAATTCAGTTTTGTCTTTAGACTCTTGAGTTATCGTAGCTTTTTGTCCCAAGACTGTTGTAACTTGTGGACTTGCTATAATCTTTTCTTCTGGCATTTCACTAGTATGTGCAGTTAAGCTTAGTTTTAGATCAATTTCTTTAGCTTGAATAGTAATGGAAATAATAAATAAAGCGAAAGCAAAAAATTTCATAAACAATGTCCTTTTGTAAATGTGAAGGTAAATTCGGCTTCATTTATTTGTTCTTCTAGCAGTATCCTCTCCTGCTCCTTTGAGTCTACTTTAGTGCCATCATCAAACTTCAATTTTTCTTATTCTTTACCTTTCTCCAACGAGAGCCTCTTCCACGCCCCTCAAGCTCAACCACCCCATCGGCTTTTAATTGTGCAAGAACTTTTTTTATAAGCTGAGTACTAATGGAAGGAGACAAATGTTCGATGTCCGATAAGGAAAAATCAGAGATCTGTTCTAAAATAATATTTTTTATAATATCTGTTTTTGCTCCCGAAGCAGAAAACTCTGGGGCCAATTGAACTTTATCAGCAAGATCATTATAGGCTTGCCTTAGTGTCGAAACAAAAAACATCATCCAAATAAATGGATCATGCTTTTTCTCATGCCATTTTTGGGATGATTTATGCAGGGTTGAGTAATAATCCTCCTTATGCTCTTCTATTATCCTCTCTAGGCTTATGTATCTACCAACGTAATATCCATTTTGATAAAGAAGTAATATGGTAAGTAACCTTGAAGTTCTACCATTCCCATCTCTAAAAGGGTGAATACATAAAAAATCCAAAACAAAATTTGAAATGATGCCAATATCTGGCCCTTCGTTATTTTGTATTTCTTGCCGGTATTTAAGACATAATTGCTTAACGGCTTCAGGAGTTTCTTTGGCACTTGTAGGAAGAAAGCGAATGGATCTTTCGCCATTATTATGAATTTCTATAATCTCATTATTCTTATTTTTAAATTTTCCCGCATCCCCACTCGCCCCTTCTTGGCAAAGATGATGAATTTTTAAAATAGTTACTGGCTCCATTTTTATTTTTTCAAAATTTTTATGAATCCAAGCAAGAGCATTCTTGTAGCCTAGAACCTCCTCTTCAGGCCGATCTAGTGGTTTCACTTTTCCCGTTAAAAGAGGGACCAAACGGTTTTTTTCAATTTCGACCCCCTCAATTCGATTTGATGACTCTGCGCTTTGAATAATGGCCATCTCTCGCAACGCCTTCATCGCCTCTGGCCGAGTCTGAGTCCAAAGGTCTTGCTTCCCCTTGGCCTCCATACATTGGCCCATGAGCCAGACGATTCCTTGGGGGTATTTCAGTTCTTTTTGCATTAAAAAATATCTCCAAAATGGATGCTAATATTTCAACATTAGCTTATTAGTAGCTAATTATCAAGATGAGTAGCTTATTAGTAATCCTGAGGTCTAAAACAGGGATAAAACCTTTAAAAAGGAATAACAATTGAACAGAATGAGCAACAAAATGATTCTTAGAACTTTAATTTAAACTGTTCATACTAGCACGTTCCTTTACGATTGGTTGTTAAGCGCCTTTAAGTGCTAAAATGCCTTGAGAAGATCCAATCGGTAATAATCGTGAGGATAATTAGTTATTTGAGCAATTAGTTTTTTTATAATTAATATGCTCTAATTAATTATAAAAGGGGTTCGTATGAAAACCAGTTGTGCTATTTTATTTGTGTGCTTTTTTTCTTTCAGAATATATGCGGCTGAAAAAGTCTATCAGATTGAGGTATCCACCGTTGAAGAACGATCCCTTCATGGCGGATTGGGACCTACAAATGGACCGATAGGATCAATCACTGAGTTTTTTGAAGCCGAGCTTTCGTCAGTACCGCTTGTATCAATTCCCGGACTTCATGCTGATAAATTTAGCAATAAAACAATTTATATTTTTAAAGAAAAGAAAGTTTATCTCTGTCCAAATGATTCTTATGATAAAAATTGTTTTGAATGCTACGAATGCGGAATGCCCGAGAAACAAGAAAATCTTAAAAAATTTGACGTTGCTAGCATTGGCCATATTCAAAAAAAAGTCGTTAAAACTTTGCAATTCTCATCCGTCTCCGGTCCTGCCATCATTACGGGCAAGGAAAAAAATCCCCCCATGCTTGATTTTCAATTTCCACAAAAAGGAGATCACACACTTTCCTTAACTGCAAAACACAAAGATCCCTACATGCTAAAAAACCCGCACTCTTACATTGAAAATAACACGATTTATATTCTCAAGTCAGTGAATGATCCAGATTATTATCTTTGTCAGCAGCCTCAGTTTTCGCAGTCTTGTTTTATCTGCACTAATTGTGCTGAAAAATTGGACAAAATAAATTCATATGTTGGTGGTAACTAATCCAATGTTTAGAATATAAAACTTAATTACATATTTTTCGTGTTTCAATTTTGAAAAATCTAATGAGCAATTGCAGAAACCGACACAAATAAAAACCCCCTCGTGATAAGAGGGGGTCTATATTTAGGTTAATCAAAATCCTCTAAAACGGTCTAGCCACCGCCGGTTATTAGGGATGAATAAAGCCTATCATTTTGAAGTAAAAATTCAAGCTAATTTGCCTAAGCTTCTAAGCCAATGATGGCTTGTTACGGAGGCACGGATGCTTAGGTTAATTAAAATCATGGCCCTAATAATTAAGGTTCTAAAATTACTAGCCATAATTTTAGAACTTATTAGGAAGTAGCCGGTTTTAGGGAGGAGAATTCCTCCCTTTTTTTGTGACAGTCTCAGGTCTTTGCATCGCAAGGATACAGTTAATCAGTAATCACTTGTTGAAAAAAACTTGCAGGGTATTAACTCTGGCTCTTCCCAGAGTCGTTAAAATGAAGGGAAATGTTAGATGGTGCACCCTGCTGGACGAGTTTCGAACTGCCTGTGTCGGATTTAAGCTGAGTAAAGCGATTTAAATTTTTCAACATCGATTATTTTGTTTTTTGGTATTTCTGCAAAAAAATCTAACTGCCAATTTTGTGTCTTTTCAGCCTGTTTACTTTCGGCTTTATCCCAAGGTGGATAAACTCGAATTGCTCGCTTGCCGCCTTTACCGTTAAGCGAAAATACACCTTGTTTAATCAACACCGCCTTTGGAAATATAAACTGCCCGTAATTATTTTTTGTATTTACGGTCACTACAAACAAGTCGATGTTATCTGAGCTGTCATACGGCTGAATCGGTTTTTTAGCTTCTCGTTTCCATATGGTTACAAATTGCCCATTCTTGGTTGGAGTGATTTTGGCGTGGCGATATTGCACGGTTTTGTTATTAATTTTGAAACTGCATGCTTGATAATCTGAGCTTTCAGCTTCTAGCTCCGGCTGAGAACACTTTAGCCCGCATGCTTCAAATACTTGTTCAGTTAAAATCTTAAAGTTATTAAAAAAATCCATAATTCACAAATTAAAGCTTTTTGATTAGGTTGTCATTGTTTTATCTGGCACCAGTATTACGTGCTGCAAAATCAAGTTGGTTCAGTCTTTTTCCTTATACACAAAACTTGAAATTGAGCGAAGAAAGCGGCGAAACTTGGTCCGCTCCCATGGAGTTTTGAGAGCTTTCAAGACTTCGAGGTCCTCTTTTATCTGAATGAGAGGTATAAGTGGATACCGTTTTTTGATTTTATCGGCGGACTCGTTCAGACAAAGCTTTTCATAGTCCGTCAGATAATCATGCTCCATGATTTACCTTTGAATTTTTCGTAAAAAACAGAAGCGAGTTGACTGAGCTAAAATAAGCAATATTGATGAATGTTTCGAGGTCAATTTTTAGACCATCCAAGAAGACATCGCCATCTTCAGAATGAACGACTGCAAGATGATTTGCGAAACCTTTAGCCTTTTCACCTCTTCTTGGAGCTTCAGCTATAAGCAATCCAATTTCTCCTCGCTCAAGCCTTCTCAATGCAATTTGAAAAAACACCTCTGGAACCATGCCGTTCGGATTCAAGAATAACATCCTGAAGCTATTAAAAAATGGATTTCTGTCTAAAAACTCCATCGCATCTTGAAAACTTATGGAGAGATTTTGATTCTCTTCTATGTAATCAAGAATTTGAAAGACGACATCATAAGCAGTCTTTCCATCTATCGTCCCAAGTCGCTTTTTCAGTAGGAGAATAAGATTCAGAAAGGCTAATGGACCACAACCAATGGCACGAGTTCTGTCATCTCGGCTTTTTACAACACCATAAAATGGAGCTTCATTGGTTTTTGTTTTTAATTCTTCCCAAGTAATAACTTTCATATTCGGACCTCCTGTCCATCTGGTTTTTGATAAAAGAATTTTGAAAATTTCCGTTTCATATCTTTTAAGTCATCGCTCCATGCGACCTCTTTTGCGGCCTTAGCCTTTTCGGTTTCTTGGAAGAGCGATTTAAGATGCTTTAACTCAGAGATTTCTTTTTCCTGCATGGCCTGTCGATGATTCAGTTCATCCAGTAGTAAATTTAAGTTTTTCTGTGTATGACTCATGATTATTTCCTCCCTGCTTTTGTAAATGGAATTATTTTTTTATAGGCTCTTGAAAGCCCAAGATATTTTCTTAAAGTACGGCCTATCTTGGTTTTATTAAGACACTTTTGAAGAACGACTCGTTCAATGGCTTCAAAATCAATATCATCCGCTATCAGAAGTTTTGTAATCGCTCGGGTCTGGTCTTTTTGACGGATGCGGATGTCACACTTGATGAGATTCTTTGGAAGAGCTGTCATTTTTAATATTTCAAGAAGCCGCTCTTTGTAGATGGTTCCTGATTTCACATCTTCAACTTGTCGATGTTTATTGTAAAAGGCAACTTCTAAACGGGAGTGCTTCGCAATGAAGCCCGCATCGAATTCAGTCTCAAACTGATAATGACATCTCATTAGAGGCCATTTATCTTTATCCACAACAAGTCGGTAAAAAGCTCGCTCGTCATTGGCCAAAAATAAAATACCTACATCCCATCTCGACGGATGGAATTTAATATTTCTCGATTTAAAAAATGAAATGGCCATACTGAATTGAGACTGCCAATCAGTCATAAGAAAGAGGGACCCCTTAAACTGAAGTGAGACCTTTTCGTCTTTGTCGCTCTCCCTGGCCCAAACGAGGCTACCGTCTTTCGCCTGATAATACTTTTTATAAAATCCCTTGAGGTCATATTCAATTCCCATGAACTGAAAGAACTCAACTGCCCAACCATCATAGGTTGTGAGGGTTGTTTTAAATTCGCAGCCATCTTCATCTGTCTGTAAAATTTCGACGGATTCTTTTCTTGCAAGCTTTACTTGTAAATCACAATAGTCAGGTCTACGGTCTAACATTTGCGACCTCGTTTTTTATATTTTTCGGGTAGACCTAAAATCCATGGCACTTGAACTTTAACGACCATGCCATCACCAACAAAAACGAAGCGACCACGAACGAGTGTCGAGTCCGTCGCAATATCGGAGCCGGTTAGAAGCCTCGACATCGTGGCATTTTGCTGACCAATAAGCAGAGTTCGAATATTTGTTCTGTCAATTGTTAGGTCGGTCTCTCTGCTGGCCTGATTGGCCAAGAATACAACGACACCACTACTACGAAAAAGCTGAAGGATAGAATTAAGTAATGCTGAAAGCTTTGCTTCGAGCTGATACCGTTCAAATAGTTCTCGTTCTTCATCGTTTGAATCCTTCGTTATCTTTACCGCTGACCGTGGCGAGAGATATTGGGCCGTTTCATCGGCGATAATTAGATACGGTCTTGGCGGTAATGGCAGTTCAGGATATTTTTCTTTGATTTCAAACCAATGAGCGACACTAATTTCTTTTTGCGATAAAAATCTTCGATAATCATCAACTTCTTTTTTATAGACCTGAAGGAGTTCAACTGCTTCCCGGAGTTCATCTATAAAAATGGGATTTAAGGTCTTGGCCCCCCATTTTTCGTATCTCTTAATCAGAGGGATATAGTCAGTTCCTTTGGCATCTAAAAAAATAGGCCTATATGGAAGCTCACCAGTTTTTTCAATCCAAGTCTCACTTAGTGTGTGCACCATCGAATAAATTACATTTCCTTTTCCATTGGCGGCTTGACCTAAAATCCCAATGCTAAATTGAAACTTTTCAACTGAATCTAAAATAACATCTTTACCTAACGAACTTTTTCCTGCCCAATACTGGCCAGGTTTAAGGTCCTTTGGAGACTCTTCAAGAAATAGCACATCCTCAAAAGCTTCAGTGTGAAGAATGATTTTCGGCTGACAAAATGGAAACCAACTTTTTTCAGACGAAATTGCTTCAATTTTCTTTTGAAAGATATGTTCAAGGTTTGGCCTTAAAGCTTCAAACTGATTTACTGAAAATGCCAAATTATAACGATAGAAAATAAGTTGATTTTTTTGCCAGCGAACTTTGACTGAAGACTGAACGATTCTTTCTTTAACAACTCCAGTTATTGAATCGGTGAATGTTTTTGTTGTTTCACGAAAAAGACCAAGTGCCTTAAGTTCCTTGTAGTGATAGCGACGAGAGAGAATAAAGTTTCGAGCGACAACGAAAACAACGACGGCCCCAAGGAATATCCCAAGGGCCAAAGTCATTTTGAAGGCGGTTAACGATTTAATTACCGCTTTCATTTTTATTTCCTCAACTCTTCAAGTTTGCACCAAGTAATCAGCTCACCCGGTTTTTCCTTGTTGGGCATTGAACCTTGATTAACATAGAACTCATATTCGCCAGGCTTTTCGATTTTTACTTTGCAATGAAGGTATTGATACTCGATACTGGTATCGCCTTCGCGGTCAGTTCTCTCGATTTTGACTTTAACCTGATACGGATAGCTCTTTCGTTTTTCTTCATCTTTGGCTTGACTGTCTCGGCAACGAACTACCATGAACCGTTTACTGTCTGTGAACTTTGATTTTTCCATTTTGACCTCCTTGGTCTGTTTGTTTTTCTGAATCCGTTTGCACCATGCAAGTGATTCCAAACAAATAAATGGAAAGTTTCAAAAGTAGATTTTTAAAAGAAGTTTTTAAGGGCTTCGCCCTGTGCCTTATAGATATGCGGCACAGGCTCTGCCCAAGAAATTTATGAAATAAAAAATGTATTTTGATTTAAGCAGATAAAATGATGATTTATTAAAACTCGTTTAAACGACCAGAAATGGCCTTTAAACCTTTTTGTGGGATTATGAATGGCTAAGAGTCAATTAAGCTATAAAACTATTTTGAAAGCTCTCTAAGCAGTGTTGAAACGGTTATTCCAAGTCCTTCGGAAATAGCAAGCAAGGTAGAATATCGAGGGTCTTTTTTCCCGGCCTCAATATCACTTAGATTTCCTTTGCTGATTCTCATTTTCGTTGAAAGGTCCTCAATGGTCATTTGTCTTCGTCGTCGCCATGAAGTAATTCTGTCACCCAATTTTAATAATCGTCGCTCGTGTCGCATAGTTCTCCCATTTCATAAAAATATTGAAATTCTTGTAATAGGATACACTGATTTTAGAAAATAAAGTTCGTTATTGCGAACATCAAGAGAGTCCAATTGGGTGTATTCAATAAGGAAAAAAAAATTTATAAAACGGAAACACCTCGTAACCGCCTGAAACTATTGATGTTATTGTCGAAGTGTGTTATTCTTATTTTAAGCGAGATGATTAGATTAAAGATGGTCTTTAGTCTGTTTTCAAGACGGGTTCTGGATAAACCTAATTAAAGAAATCCTGATTAGCGGTGGTAAAATGAAGCCCTCTACAACCGGTCAAGTCCAGCCTGATTTAATCGAAATGGACAAAGAAACTAAAACTCGAACTTACAAAAATCCTGATGGTAAATCCTTCACTATCTCCGAGGAGGATTTTTCAAAGGTGGTTGAAATTTTCGACTATCTGCGAAACTCTCGGGATTCGAAAAACACCCAAATGGACACTCTCGAACCCGAAAGTTGTGCGCAAGTTGATAAAACTGTGGCACAAGAAAGGGTCGGGTGATTTATGAAAAGAATATATTGCTTTCCCAACATGATAGGACTCGGGGCTTATTATGCGAACAACTTAAATAGTAAATATCTCCGCAAGTCTTCTCGGAAATTTATCCAAGGTGAAATTAAAAGGATTGCTGATTTAAATTTTATGCTGGCCGAAATTTTACAGACAGAAAAACCGAGAGAGTCTTGGGCGATAGAATTAGAAACACATATCCTTCGCCAAATGTTCAGTGAAAATGAATTGAACTTAATGGATGGAGAACAAAAACGAAGTGCATTAGTTCGTTTATTGTTCCCAAAGGAGTGAGGTAATTTATGGAAAATATTATTTATCGAAATAAAAATGCAGTAGCGATTCTGCGAGTAAGCAGCACTAAGCAAACTGACGGTGGCATCTCGCATCAGGTTCAAGAAGAACGGTGCCGAGAGTATTGCGAAAAAATGGGCCTTATCCTTGTCGAGCAATTTGTAATTACTGAAAGTGCAAAGGACTCGCAAGAACGAACAAAATATCACAATGCTATGGACTTCGTTAAAAAACGAAAAATCGGCAATGTTGTGTTCTATATGGCTGATAGAGAAGGCCGTAATCTCACGGACATTGAAGAAAACGAATATCGGTTTTTGCGAGGAGATTTCAATCTTCATATCGCAAGTGACGGGAAAATTTATCACCAAAGCACATCGACGAGTGAATTGCTTGCTCGTAACATTCAGGCAGTATTAGCCCGCAATAATAGCCAGGTGACTCGTGAAAAGGTCATTGAGGCTATGGCTACTAAGGCAAAGTCAGGGTGGTATCCAAGCAACAATCCTCCACTTGGTTATGTAACTGTCAAAGTGACGGACCCAGAAACTGGGCGGACCAAAAACCGTGGAACTACTATTGGGCTTGCCCCAAATCAGAATAATATTAAAGTCGTACTCCGTGAGTTTGAACTGAGAGCGAAAGGTTTTAGTTACGATGAAATCAGAAACTCCATTTTGAGCGAAGGTTTGCTTACGGCTAAAAAAGCCCTCACCTATCGCAAGAGCAGTATTGAGAACCGTTTAAAGAATCCTTTCTATCGTGGTGAATTTGATTGGAAAGGGAAACTCTACAAAGGAAATCACGAGCTATTTGTGCCGAAGGCATGGATGGAGAAGGTTGATAAAATGAATGGCCTTCGTGGATGCACGAAGAGGCACTTCGCTGACGAACATATGGCCATGGTTGATGGATGGTTGAAATGCTCGTGCGGTTGTCGAGTAATTTACGACCCAAAAACTAAAAAGATTAAAGATTCCGGTGAGACGAAGACCTATCACTACTACCATTGCACCAATGGAAAAAAGGCCCATGAAAAATTAGAGAATATCCAAGGTGAAAAAATCTGGGAACAGTTTGGAGGACTCATGGAAAAAATTAATATTAGTGAAGAGTTTGCAAAAGACATCGCTGATGCTCTTAATAAGACTGAAAAGAAAGCTCACCGAGTTGTAGAGCTTCAAATTGCGGAGTTCAACGATAAGCTTAAGGAGCTTGATTCTCGCAAAGATTCGCTTGTGGACCTAATGCTGAGTAAGCAAATAGAGAAAGAGTTATTCGACCAGCAATTAAAGAGAATCAACTCCAACCGTGATTCACTTGTTGACCAACTTGAGGCCCATCAAAAGAGTTTAACCTCGGCTTTAATAGAGACTGCGAAAACTGTTCTCGAACTGGCCACTTCAGCGAAATCATTATGGATTTCCAAGTCGCCACAAGAACGACGAGAGTTGCTGGATTTGATACTCTCGAACCCAATTTTAGATGGTCTAAGTGTACGATTTGAATTGAAAAAGCCGTTCGCTGTATTGGTAGGAATGAAGGAAAATGTTGAATGGTGCGCGGAACAGGACTTGAACCTGCACACTCTTGCGAGCTCTACCACCTCAAGGTAGCGTGTCTGCCATTTCACCACCCGCGCATAACAGGATTGAATCGAGTTCTGAAATAATAAGGGCCTAGAAATTCCTTGGCAAGAAAAATTTATTTTCTTTTGGCCGGAAGAAAAGTCTCAATATCGTCTAGATAATACTTGATACGCTCCTTGGCCTCTTTAATGGCCTCAATGCGCTCAAGGATTAACTTAACCAGCAAATCATCAGGTGCGGGATTTCCCCCACTTTGATGGCGGTTCATAAAGGCCTCAAGGCTATCAAAAGCACCTTCATCCAAGGCCGAACTCTCCTGAAGAAGATCTGGCTCAAACCTATCGTCTAAGTGGGAAGGAATATCCTCATCACGAACATGCGAATATTCATGTAAGAGATCATGAAGCGGGTCCCTTCCTAAGTCCCGATCTTCCAAGTCGACCTTATAATTCTTTGATGCCGGAAACATCACCAGATTATTATCGGTTCCTTCGTCCTGAAATTTTCTCGTCATAATAGGCCCTTAGTAAAAAATCATTTATGGCTCCCCAAAAAGCACACCTGGCACCTTTGGAACTCACCAATCATAGATTGCCTAAATGTTATTTCCCAGACTGATTGTAAAAAGAATAGAAGTGTCAAAGCTTTAGGCGCTCCTTGCCTAGTTCTCCCCTCATTCATAAAAAATCGTTTATACTTAAACGGAGGAGATCCCTATGGAAAATACGAGAATCCCGTGTATGAAATGCGTTCATTACCAAGTTACTTTTGACCCAAACGCCCCAAGAGGCTGTAAGCTTTATCATTTTAAATCGGCCACCATGCCCTCGGTACTCGTTAAGCAATCCACTGGCCATGATTGCCATTCTTTTGAAGAAAAAAATAAAAAAAATGATGATGAAGGCGAGAATGGGAAAAAAGACTTTAATGATCCGAAATATTGGGGCTGAGGTCCTTTTTCATTTCATAATAAGTTGGACCTGATTTCTCAATCATGCCCCCTCCTAAACAAATATCCCCATCGTAAAAGACGATCGATTGCCTTGGTGTTATTGCCCGCTGGGGGGTCACAAACTCAACTTCGACCTTGCCATTTTCGATTTTGGTTATCGTACATTCTTGATCCTTTTGGCGATAACGAATCTTGGCCTTGCACTTATAAGGTAGCTCTCTTTTTAAAACTCCCGAGGTAAATTCCAAATCAGTTGCAACTAATGAGTCTGCATACAAAGCAGGATGAAACTCTCCACGTTCAACCAGCACCACATTTCGCGCGATATCTTTGCCCACCACAAACCAAGGGGCCCCTTGCCCTCCAAGCCCTAATCCTTTTCTTTGTCCAATGGTATAATAAGTCGCTCCTGTATGGCGGCCGACGACCACTCCTTCCAGCGTTTCAAAATTGCCATCAGTAAAAGTGACATATTGAGAAAGAAAATTTTTAAAATTCCTCTCGCCTATAAAGCAGATCCCTGTGGAATCTTTTTTATTTTTAGTCGAAAGATTATATTTGGAAGCTAACTTTCTAACTTCTGTTTTTGGAATATTTCCGATGGGAAAAAGCACATTGGCCAGAACTTCGCTTTTCATTGTATAAAGAAAATAGGACTGATCTTTTAGAGGGTCTGCTCCCTTTAATAAAGCATAGTCCCCATCGATAAAAGATTTCTGACAATAGTGGCCGGTGGCCAAAAAATCTGCACCAAGCTCTCGGGCCTTCTCATAGAAGACTTTGAACTTAATTTCACGATTACACAAAACATCCGGATTAGGTGTAAAACCCATTTTATATTCTTCCACAAAATGTGAAAAAACTTGATCACGATATTCCTTGATAAAATCAACCGAATAATAAGGAATATCTAATTTTTCACAAACTGCAACGACATCAGCAAATTCTTTAGATGACTGACAAACTCCATGTTCATCAAACTCTTCCCAATTCTTCATAAAAAGACCAACGACATTGAAGCCTTCTTCTTTTAAGAGGGCCGCACAGACTGACGAGTCCACTCCGCCAGACATGCCTACAATGACCGTCATTTCCGATTTTAGTTTTTCCTTTTTCATAGAGTGAGCTTATAGCACAAGAATTCGTTATTTGACTATGTCATAGTTCCAAGCAAGCAGTGCCCCTGTAATATATCTAAAGGCATTCACGTAAGTTGTCATATTTAAAGTCTCTACAAAGTCATTAGGAGTATTAAAGCGAGGATTGAAATCACTTTCCCAATTTGGGCCAAAACAAATGGCCGGAATACCTTGTTCCCAAAATTTAAAATGCGAACAGCTATGCATCCCACTTAACTGCGGCGTGAACTCTATCCCTCTGTAAAGCCTTTTTCCATTTTCGGTCATCAAAGTCATAAGTTTTAAATCTTCTTCGCCTCCCTTAGTCCCTGAGGGGCGCAAAACAACCTTCATATTATTAAGCTTTTTTTCCTTATCTTCACGCTTGGAATCATTTCCAAGCATCACTAAGTTGATAAAACCTACAATGACTTCCTTCTCCTGCTTTTCTGTTTTCAACTTCTCAGCATAAGCTTTTGACCCTAAAAAACCCAATTGATCAAAATCAAAAAAAACAATGCGAATTGTTTTAGGCAAATCCAATTTATTTAAAATTTCAATCATTGATAAAAGAGCAATTACTCCGCTGGCATTATTATCGGCCCCTGGCATGGTCTTCTGGGTATCAATCACCGATGTTTTAGGATCAGTTAATAAAGTATCGTAGTGGGCCCCCAATATCATAACTTCATCTGGCCGAATTGCTCCCTTCTTCTCCCAAATAAGATTATATCCTTTCAGCCTTTTTACTGAGTCTAGAGTTTTAAGCATTGAAGTCGTAAAATCCTTGCGCCGATCGTCTGAAGGACTACTAAGTCGAATTTGAGCAATGCTCTCTGTGTGAGAAGTCTCTTTGTAAAATTCTTCTGCTTTAACGATGTCTGGAGAAAACTCACTTTTTTCAAAGCTCGTCCCTGGGGAATTGAAACTCTTCAATTTAACTTCTAAATACTCCAGGGCCTTTTGATGGCCTAAGCTCCCTACAAAACGAGAAGGTCTTGAGACTGCCAAAAAATCTCTTAAATTTTTTTCAATTGCATTTTTCGTTATTTTCTCAGTAATAGATGTCACATTATAATTCGTTTTTATCTTTTTTTCGTAAGTTGAGATCTCAAGAGAATGAGCGGATGAAATACTAAGAAGTAATAACCAGCTAAAAATGGAGCTTTTCTTCATAAGATTTATTTTTATCGTCTTCATCCGAATCCTTTCTATTAATAGGAAGTGTGACCAGTTCACCTTTCCAGATAAAACCACCGGCCTCAACGAGACCGCAACCTAAAACTCTGCCTTTCTCTTCTTTACGGTTATAAAAAGTAAAAAACTGACCTGGGACTAATAAGCCTGCTCGCTCACCTTCAAAATCAACCACGCATGTTTGGTTATTTTTAAAATAAATTCTGCAAGGAGTTTTTTCCCCTTTTACTGACATCTTTACATAGGCCTGTAGGGGAAGAGTCATATTAAGATTTGCAGAAGGAATAAACTTTGAAATGATCGCATGGGAATACTTTAGACGATTTGGAAAATCAATAAAAACATTTCCCTTAAAAGGAATAATGGAAACAACTTCTTTCAAAGGATCGATTTGAATCTCCCCTCTTCCCATAATATTTTTTTGACCAACATAAAAACGATGAATGCCCTGGTGCTCACAAATGGAGCTTTCCTCTTTATAATCATAAATATTCCCCGTTCTGCGTAAATCTTTTGGAGAATACTCTTCTATTAAGGCGGCCATTCGAGGATCTCGCATAAGGTGAGGTACATTATCCTTTGGTCGTTTTAGAAAATCGACTTTGATAAGTTCAGCGATTTTTTCCACTTCTTTTTTGCGAATCTCAGATAAGGGCAAAATAAGATTAACTAAATGCCTTTGTTCAAGTCTTGAAAGTAAATAGGATTGATCATGTTCAAGATCGTTGGCAACCATCAGTTCAAATGAGCCAGATTTTTGATTTTTTAAAACCTTTGCATAATGACCTGTTGCGATCAATTGAGTATTAAATTTTGTGGCCTTCTCAAGTAATGTTTCCATCAAGACATAATTGAGAAAGACCATGGGCTCAAAGGTATGCCCACTTAAAATTCTTCCGACAACTGGATCAAGGACGAAGTCGGCAAAAAATTCAGAGGCATTAACGGCATAGAAGGGAATATCTAAATAAGCACAAATGCCTTTGACCTTACCAAGATCACTGATCACGACATCACTAAAGGCCCCAGCATCTTTATCTGGAGTGAAAAACTGGACACCTATCCCTATACAGCGATAGCCTTGCTTTTTTAATAAATAAGCTGCGACAGTAGACTCAATCCCTCCAGTCATGGCAATGAGAACTGTTTGATTATTTGTTTTTTCAATCATGAATTCATTATAACTGAGAAATCATTTTTGCAGAGCTTTTTAAGGGGCGGAAATTTGGTTTTTCTGACCTGTTTTGGTCAGATACTTTTTTCTTAATCTTTTGTCTGAATTGCCGATAGAATCATGATGTCAAAAAACCAATTTGAGAACACATTCAATATTTATTTATTCACCGGACAGGAGAAAGATGAGAGTTTTTCTCAATTGAGCGAATTTTTAGCATTCTTAAAATACAATAAAGTCCATCTGCCATATAAATTTTCTTACGTCTCAAGCGGAACAGACGCGCTGATTCCAGATTTAACTCTCAATGAAAACATTCTCATGGATTTTTCACCTGATTCACTCACGGCCTCCAAGCAATTTCAATTTCAGGAGTTTCTTAAAGAAAACCCCAATCGACACCTAGAGAGACTCTATCAAGAAATAACCATGCCCCATGAGTTACCAGCACACACAGATACGCAGATGAAGAAACTGAGCGGACTTATCAAATCCCTCATCTTTGAAGGCCAATTCATCTTTTTAGAAGAACCCGAGATTCACCTCGAAACTGAATCCGTGAAGCTATTCATCGATGCCCTTAAAGAGCACATCACTCGACACAAAAAGAATGTCTTCATCTTTTCTCGCAACATTCAATTGTGGTCTCCCCATGCCGACAACCTGGTTTGTCGAGAAAAAGATTATACTTTTTCAACGAAAAAAATGACTTCAATCAAAGCATGGAATCACCCTCAAAAATGGCGATACAAAAGAGGAAAACTCAGTATTGTCGAAAATAATCCTCTTAGTTTCAAAAAATTTCGTCCCGTCGCTCAGAAGCTCACTTGGATTAAATCAGCAGCATAATAATAATTGACAATATTCTTAGGTTTTCGAGATAATCGTCCTACTTATGACAAAAATCAATTCGTCTCTCAATTTTATCGATGTCTTCTCTGGGGCCGGTGGTCTCTCTTGTGGCCTTGAATTGGCCGGCATGCGCTGTCTTTTAGGTATAGATCACGATAAAAATGCCATAGAAACCTTTATGGCCAATCATCAATACGCCAATACTTATTGTGGAAGCGTGAGTGATTTAACAGATAAAAAGCTTAAGGAACTCATAAAAAACCAGACGGTTCACGCCGTTGTTGGTGGCCCTCCCTGTCAGGGCTTCTCCACTGTAGGCCTAGGCAACCCAAACGATTTGAGAAACTCTCTTTTTAGAGAATTTGTCCGATTAGTGAAAATCACAAATCCCTACTTTATTATTATTGAAAACGTCACTGGCCTGCTTGCTAAAAAAAATGAAGAGACTTTGAATAATATTTTTAAGCTTTTCCATAAAATGGGCTACTCCCTGGGCGTTCAAGTTATGTCAGCTGAAAACTACGGTGTTCCTGAACGAAGAAGACGCACGATTATCATTGGCTCAAGAATTAACGAGACAATCCAGTTCCCCAAAGTGAATCCTAACATCATGACTGTTGGCCAGGCCCTTAAAAACCTTAAGGCTTCCAATGGAAAAATTTATAATCATGACATTGAGTATGCGACCATTAAATCAAAAACAGATCTAGAGCGCATAAAGTGCATCCCAGAGGGTTGTGGAATCCGTTACGAAGAAGACGAATTGGCCTACTTGCCTAAAAAATTAAAACTTGGCGTTGACTGGAAAACCTTGCGTGAAAATCGCTTTAGACAAACGAAATACCGTCGCCTTGATAGAAAAAAACCAAGTCCGACTATCATGACTCACAAACAGAACTATTATCATCCAACGGAGCATCGCTACCTTACTCAGCGAGAAGCTGCGGCCTTACAAAGTTTTCCCAATGACTTTAAATTCATGGGACCACTTTCGGCCCAATGGCGCCAAATTGGTAATGCTGTTCCTCCAAAACTGGGTCTTGCATTAGGAAAATCAATCCTCGCTATGTACAGCGAGAGAAAAAAAAGTGTCGCTAAAAAAACGCTCTCGAACTCAGAAGAAATCGTGACCTCAATGAGAAAAAAGGCCTTTCTTTACAAATAAAAAATGACCCTAGTGCATACTCTGAGCTTGATGAAGTTGGAAAAAATATTTTCCTTCATTAAGTAACGTATTGAGCGGCCCTTCTTCTACTAACTCACCTTGATTAAAAACAAAGACCCTATCGCATTGTTTAAGTGTATCTAGGCGGTGAGCAATAATAAGACAAGTTCGATTTGCCATCATCGTCATAACGGCTTCATGGATAATCTCTTCAAAATAAGGATCAATATTGGCCGTGGCCTCATCAAGAATGAGTATTGAAGGATTTTTTAGAAGAACACGAGTTAAACTTATCAACTGTCTTTGCCCGACACTTAAGTTGGCCCCCCCTTCTAAAATAGACATATCCAGATTAAATCCCTCATGAGTAAGGGCCTTGATGAGTCCGGTTGTTCTTGCAGCATCTATGAGGTGTTGATCACAAAACGCTTCGGAACTGGAGAGATTTTCTCGTAGAGTCCCTTTAAATATGATCGCATCTTGTGAGACAAATCCGATATGATCACGTAATGCATGTCGATCAAAATTTCGAATAGGAATATCGTCTATTTTAATTTCGCCTTTTTGAAATTCATATAAACGCGACAAAAGGGAGACGGTTGAGCTCTTTCCACAACCAGTTTTTCCCACTAATCCAATTTTCTCTCCTGCCTTAATGTGAAAATTAAGATTTTTAAGAACCCAATCACCACTATTATACTGCATGTGAATATTTTCAAACAAAATATCACCTTTGATTATTTGAAGTTGCATTCGACCATTGCTTTTCAATACCTTCTCTTCATCATCTTCATTTAAAAAACTCATCACCCGCTCTGTACTTGTAAAGGCCTGCTGAACGATATGGATCTCACGTGAAAGAAGCATCATGGGATTAAAAAAGCGCTCATAAAATCGGATAAACGAGATAAAAAGACCAACACTAAAAACCCCAGTAAGAACTCCATGCCCTCCATACCAAACAAGACCAATAAGCGGTAGAGTAGCAAGAAAGGAGACAAGGGGCATACTCCAGGCAAAGAGCATATTTCCTTTGAGTTGAGCATAAAGGTAATCATCAACCGATTGTGAAAACTTTGTCATCGTCCACTTCTCTAATCCAAAACTTCTAATGACGTCCATTCCATTAAGATATTCTGAGAGTCTAGAATTTATCGACGAGGAAAACTTAGAAACTCTACGATTAGAATGTCGTAAAAAATCTTTCGTCTTAATCATCACAAAAATCGAAGGCAAAATTGAAATGGTCATTATCAATCCCAACTTGAAATTAGAGAAAATCATTGCGGCAATGGCCAAAAGAGTCATCATTGAGGCAGACAGAAGATTGCCAAGACTGGAGGTGAAAAAATCTTCAATCCCTTCAACATCATGGGTAATTCTCGTTACAATTCTCCCTTGCGGCTGGCGGTCATAATACTGCAGAGGTAACTCCTGCAATTTTGAAAATAGATTTTTTCTCACTAAAAAAAGTACCTTTGAAGCTGAATCTGCTAAAATTTTTCGTCCACTCCAAATAAAATAAATACTTCCTAACTCAAGGGCCACAATGCTGCTGGCATACAAAATGGAATATCTTAAATTTTTAGCAATGAGACCTTTTTCTAACAAATCGCCCATGAGCTTAGAGGAATAGATGGCAAAAAATGAACTGATAAAAATAAGCGTCAGCGCTAAAGTGATTTGCCACTTAAATGGACTGGCATACTTTAAAAGGATACTCAACGATTTCCAATCCTTTAGTCCTTTTTCTTCAACTCTCGACTCGTCTTGATCGTCCGCCATAAGATAAGACATTTTTGTTTCGTCGGTCCTTAACCCCGCTGGCCGGTGGTCTTTAAATATTTTATTTGACACCTTTCTTATTTTAAATTTTTTCACTTACGACACTCCCATTTCTGGCCGAAGCTCGAATGTTTGATGACAATACTTTAATGTTGAGTGCCTATGGGCAACCCATACCATCGTGACCTCTTGTAAATGTTGATCTAAATTTTTTAGAATCTTCTCTTCTGTAATAGTATCAACGGCAGAAAGACAATCATCTAAAAATAAAACTTTGGGCCGACAGGCCAATGCCCGGGCCAGAGTCAAACGTTGCTTTTGGCCTCCTGATAGATTGATTCCCCACTCTCCAAGTTGTGTCTCTAATTGATCAGGTAAAAGAAGAACTTCTTCTTTGAGTGCGGCCAATTCGAGATAGCGCCAAATCTCCTCATCACTTAATTGATGTCCCATGGATACATTGACTCGAATCGTTTCCGCAAAGAGAAAAGGCTTCTGAGCAACAATACCTACATGAGAACGAAGTGAGGTATGTGAATAATCGGAAAATTTTTTGCCATAAAGCTCGATACTCCCTTCTGAGAGATCTCTATTAAGACCACTCAACAAAGTGAGCAGTGTACTTTTACCCGCTCCAATAGGACCAGTAATTCCCAAGCGCTCGCCTTTTTTTAATTTAAAATTTAGATTTGAAAAAAGAGGAGTTGAATCAGTAAAGGAAAAACTTAAATTCTTCACACTCAAAACAATGTCATTCTCAGAAAAATCTCCAACATCTGCACCTTTTATCAGCAGACTTTCATCTTTTTCTTGAAGATAAATTTCTGCTAATCTCTCAAGAGCAGTGAATCCCTTTTTCCACTCTGAAACAATAAAACCTAATGACATAAGAGGGTCATGCAACAGGAAAATAAGCCCCTGCATCGATATAAATTCCCCAACACTCATTCGTCCTGAAAAAGTGAAACTAATTCCCATGGCAAAAAGAATGACATAGGAAATAAGTGAAGCGGCCCCCATCACGGGTACATACAATAAATTAAGATGCACACCAATTAATTTTTGTTCGCGATGGCCTTCGGCCACTCCCATTAAGCGTCTCTCCCAGAAAGGTCCGGTTTGAGTCAAGCGCTGCAACTTGATCGTTGAGACAGCTTGTGAGGAAAGATCATTAAAAAGTGAAAGTTTATCTTGAATAAGCTTATATTGTAGAACTTCTTTTTCAGAGAGCTTTTTGACAAAAATGGGGACAAATAATAGCACAAAGAAAGAAGCTATTGCCATAAAAGGTTGTATCATGGCCATTGCAATAAAAGTCATCACACCTAAAAACATAACATCGGCAACGGCCACCAGTGTAAAACCAAACACAAAGCGCGCACTATTGGTATCTGAGGCCTGGGCACTCATAAGTATGCCCTTAGTGAATTTTCGATCAAGATCTGTTTTCTTAAAATATCGAACGTGCTCCCAAACTTCACGTCGTAACATGCCACAGGCATAGTGAGTTTGCCTTCCAAGTGTCACTCTCCACATAAAACGAAAAATATTAATCAAAATTCTAGAGACAACTAAAATTAAAAATAAAATAAGAAATGTTTCTTGCTTATTATGGCCCATGAGCCATTTCGGTATTGGCCTATTGGTCATAAAATCGACTATCCAGCCTATATTTTTAGGGGCAAGAACTTGCATAAAATTAGTAATGAGAACTGAAAATGTTCCCCAAGAATAAATGGCCCATCTCTGTGCAAGATAATTCTTCCAAATAAACTTTGCGTGCTCTTGAAACTTCATGTTTTCCCTGCTTACGTTGAGCTTTTAAATTTTACATTTTTCTTAAATATCATCACTCTCATCATTATTTGTTTCTTCGCTAATGCTATCTTCACTTGAATCATTAATGATTCCTTCTTTGTTTTCAGACGCATCAAGAGATTTCTCCACAATCACTCGCTCCCAAAAGAAGTGGGAGTTTAATTCTCGCAAGTGTTCTTCTTCTCCAATGATCCCTCCTTGCCTCATTTTCAAAAGAATCGATGCAACCATCTTGCGGGCAAATGGAGTTAATTGCTTTTTAGAAAAGGATTTCGAGTATTTCTTTGGAGAAGGCAGCAGCATGGCCAAAAAGGCCGCTTCTCTGGCCGTTACCTGTGAAGGATGTTTATGAAAATAGTAGAGCGTGGCGGCCTTTATTCCATAAATACCTTTTCCATATTCAATAACATTAAGATACGCCTCTAAAATCTTTTTCTTATCAGCGTACCTCTCTAACATTAAGGCCATGCCAAATTCTTGAATTTTTCTTCCAAACGTTTTTTCTTTTTTCAAAAAAAGATTTTTGACTAACTGCTGAGTGATTGTTGAGGCCCCTCGCATTTTCTTCTTTCTTACGAATGAATCAAAAATGGCGTCGCGAAGTTGTTCTAAATCATATCCAGGATGAAGATAAAATCTCCCATCTTCACTAGAAATAATCGCTCCTTGGATTTTTTTTGAAATTTGAGTCAAAGGTGTCCAAGAAGCAGGTGGAGCATCTACTCTTTTATAAAAGGCCTTATCTTCTAAAACCTCTATGGTAAAATAAGAAGCATTCATTTTTGTAATCGAATAGAGCGCAAGCAATGTCGAAAAAGTTGACTGGATGAAAAAATAGGCCAGAACCAACCAAAACAAAATGAAAATTTTTTGCTTTATGTGACTAAAGCGATCTGCAAAAGTTAAGGACTGCTTCTCCAGAGCACTCATCTATAAAGTTGGATAATCAGTATAACCACTGGCCCCTTCAGAGTAGAGAGTTGAAAAATTCACATCATTGAGAACGGATTTTTCTTTAAATCTTTTCACTAAATCGGGATTAGCGATAAAGGCCAAACCAAAAGAAGCAGCATCCGCATGCCCATTTTTTAAAAGTTCTTGGGCCGACTCAAGGCTTAATTTTTCATTTGCTATATAGGGCCCTCCGAAGGCCTTTTTTAAATGCACCCCAAGACTATCTTCTGCCACATATTCTCGAACAAAAAGAAAAGCGATTTTTCGCTTCCCTAATTCATGGGCCACATATTCAAATAGAGCTTTGGGATTTGAATCTTTTATATCATGGGAATCCCCACGAGGAGCTAAATGCACCCCAACTTTATCTGCGCCCCAAACCGAGCAAACAGCATCTGTTATTTCCATCAAAAGCCGCGCACGATTTTCCATCGTCCCACCATATTGATCCGTACGTTTATTTGTCCCGTCTTGAAGAAATTGATCAATCAAATATCCATTGGCGGCGTGTATTTCCACCCCGTCAAAACCAGCGATTAAGGCATTCTGCGCTCCCCATTGGAAAGCCTTCACAATGGAGTGAACTTCATCCGTCTCAAGTGCTCTGGGTGTTACATAGTCCTTTTCAGGACGAACCAAACTCACATGACCAACTGGCCTTATGGCGGAAGGGGCCACTGGTAATTCTCCATTTAAATACATGGGATCAGAAATTCTTCCTACATGCCATAGTTGCATGAGAATTTTTCCCCCCTTTTCGTGAACGGCCTTGGTAATTTTCTTCCATCCTTCGACTTGTTCAGTAGACCAAATCCCCGGTGTATGAGCATATCCTATGCCCATCGGATGAACTGAAGTTGCTTCAGTGAGAATAAGTCCCGCTTCTGCTCTTTCAGCATAGTATTGGGCCATCAAATCATTAGGGATTCGACTAACCCCTGCTCGGGCCCTAGTTAACGGTGCCATTATAATACGGTTCTTTAAGTTAAGAGATCCAAGAGTTATAGGGTCGAATAATGATGTCATGAAATTCCTTTGTACAAAAAGAGTGTTCAATTACAAATACTGCTCATTCGCTTTCACTATCGGCCACCGCGGGAAAAAATTGTTGTTTTTCTCCAATGACATGTCCAGCTTCCATTGGAACACCTAATTCATCAATTGAAAAAACACTTGCTGGCAAATTCAGGGATTCTGAGAGTTTTTTCATCGTAATCGGGGCAAAAGGATAAAGCATAATCATAAGATTTTTTAGAACATAGAAACACGAGTAGAGAGCATCGGCCCTTTGTTCTTCAGGAAAACGATCATCGTGAGGTTTATACTGAGTAAAAAAACTATTAATTAAGCGCGCATAATTCTCAATGGCAAAAAGGAGAGTGGAGTACTCTGCTTTTTCCATGCTTTTTAAATAGCGTGCCACAATTTGCATCGTTTCTTTTTCGGCCTTTTCCAATAATTTCCCATTAGGAATTTTTCCTGAGAATTTTGAATGGACTGCCGCTATGGGTTTCTCAAAGGCCGCATTCATGGGCCCTGCTAAAAATTTATTACGTTCATTAAAAGTATGAAAGTCAAAGTTAGAAGATTTTTCTGGCAAACTTAAAAGGGCCAGGAAATATCTCACTTGATCGGGCCCATAACCCAATTCATTTATCAGTTGATCACCTGTAAAGAAATTTCCGCGAGACTTGCTCATCTTCTCGCCATCAACCATCAGATGAAAGCATCCAAAAATATCAGTTAATTGAAATTCTCCCACCACTGGCTGTCTGTTTGGGTTATCTTGACTCCCAAGCCAAAGAGCTCCTTGCATGAGAACATAAAAATAAACATTGTCTTGCCCTAAAAACTGATAAACTTTTGCTTCTGGGTCTTTCCAAAAATATTCATAATCACCAATATCCCTTCCAGCATTTTTTAGCGCCACCTTGGAAAAGGAAATAGGTGCTATTAAAGAATCTGGCCACACATAAAGTGTTTTTCCCTGCATTTCTGGATCAAGGTCGGCAGGAAGTGGAATTCCCCAACTTACATCGCGAGTGATTGAACGATGGGCCCAACCATCCAAATAAGTACAAGGTATACCTTTGTCTTCAAGTAAGGCCTTTACTTGATTCATCGTGTCCTTGTCCTCTAATTGAACTACCACTTTTTTTCCAGGAGCATATCGACTTTTATGCTTTGGCAAACTTTCGCGCATTTCTTTAAAAAGTGGCTCATGAATATTGTCAAAAGCAAAGGCCGGCTGAACTGTTTCAAATACTTCATTAAAAACAGGCGTTCGCCATTTTCCCTTTTTCGTTTGAATCCACTCCCGCAACTGATCAGAAACCTTCCAAAGATCTAACCACCAGTGAACTGTGTCTTTAAGAATTGGTGTCGTATCACTTAAGGCCGACTTTGGATTAATGAGTTCAGAGGGATCATATTGAGTACCACACACTTCGCAGTCATCACTATAAGCTTTTTCATTTATGCATTTTGGATTTGGGCACTTGCCACTAACATTGCGGTCCTGAAGGAAACGATTTAGGGTTGGATCAAACCACTGCTTACTTATTTTTTTTTCCAGCATGCCATTTTTATAAAGCTTGCGTACGAAAATCTGAGCGAGCTCTGAATGCAGAGGAAAACAATTTGGTTGCGAAGTCCCCGAATAAACATTGAGTGAAATACCGTAAAGATTCATCGTCTCTTGCTGTTTAGCATGAATCTCATCAATGAAAGTACGGACAGTCTTTCCATTTTGAATGGCCGCGACCTCAGACGTTGACCCATGGTCATCTGTACCGCAGACAAAAAGGACATTGTCTTCACCAATCAGCATCCGCAAATAGCGGGCCAATACGTCTGCAGGAACATGGGCCCCAGCAAGATGTCCAATATGCAAAGGTCCATTGGCATAGGGCATACCTGCCGTCACAACGGCCTTTTTAGGTCGTTTAAGGGTCGATAAGAGAGATTTAATGTCGGTCGGTGGGGTATATTGTTTATTCATGCCCTTAAATATAGCGCCTTAAAAAGGCCATAACAAGCTAGATTTTCAAGCGTTTTAAAAATGAAGACAGGCCCTTAGGGCCCTAAACAGTAAAAATTACAATCGGTCAAATCAAAAAAGCAGGCCTGTGATATGTTGAATGCACGAATTTATCTGATTTTAAGGAGTCACTATGAAAAAACTTTTAGTTTTGGCCTTTGCTTCAATCTTTTCCACATCGCATTCATTTGCCTTAGATAAAGTGACAAACTCACTGGCCTATGGTTTAGCACAAAGCTTATATGTTTCAGCTTTAGGTGTGGCCAGCTCTCAAGTGACCTCACTTGCCCTCACTTCAAAAAATCAAAAAGCGGAAGCTGAGCGGATTCAAAACGAGGCCCAAGAATATTATCTTAAAGAAAAGGTTTCTCTCTTTTTAGAAAGCAGAATTCAATTGGCCAAAGAATTAGATTCAAGTCTCACGGAGAAAGAATCCGTCGATTTATTAGTTGAAGCCTCTCACATCATTTTAAATCAATAATAAAAAAGGGCCGATAGTTTTCGGCCCTTTTTTTAATCTCTTTATTTTTTGACTTCGAAAAACTTTTAAAGTGTGATGCCAAAAACTTCAGGTAAAAACTTTTGCTCAAGATTTTGTGAGCTTGTTCCAATTTTATCTGCAATTTTAGCAAGAACATCTGTTTTAGCTTTTGAATCAACGGCCGCGGCTTGAATCTCTTGAACACTTACACCTGTTAAACTTTTTAAATCAGACAAAAGCGCCAATTGATCGTCAGCAGTCAACTCTCCATTTCTTTGACTTAGCATTTTTTCAATTTTTGATCCTAAGGTTACCATGGACATTGATGTCTCAAGGCTTACGTTATAAACAAACGAAACTTTAGCGGCCTTAGCATAAAACTTCATGCGCTCTTGCTCTTTTGCAAGAAGGCTCACGTCAGTCGTGCCGGCCTCGTCTTCATAAAGGTATCCAGAATTTCTCCCTTCGTAGTAACCTGTCGATGTATGATAATCGACGACTTCATAATCATTTCCAAAATAGTCACCATTTAGACTCCCGGCCAAAACATCACCACGCTCAATGGATCTAAACTCTGATGCCACGGCCCGATTATTAGAATAGTAGTCGTAATAGACGATGGTTCGAACATAGTTTAAACTCACGGCCTTATATTCACTAAACTTTGCATCCCAAATGACAAACCATTTTTCTTGTCCTGCTTGCTGTGATCGTAAAGTTTCATTTGTATAAAGTTCAACTGCACTTGAATAAGTACCGTCAACATTATTGAGAGCACTCACAAAATCAGAAGCAAGAATATTGGCCGAAGTATAAGATCCATAAGTGGATGTAGAACCACCACTAGAACCAGATCCTGATGAGGAAGAACCTCCTCCCGAGGAAATCCCACCAGAAGAACTTGATGATCCTCCTCCTCCGCCACTACAGCTGGCTAAAGTTAAAAGTAACAAAGGCAAAACAAAGTTTAATAATTTCATTCTCAACATCTCCCTCTTTTATGATCCGCACTTAGATCTCTAAGTTTGGTTTATCAATCAAGAAAAAAAATGTCGAGCATTCCCTGACGGCGGTAAGGGCTTTGTAGAAAAATTGCGCTGACTAGTCCCCTTTTGACCCTTATATTGGTGAAACACAAGGTTTTTCTGGCCCAAATGACACCTATTCTTTGAGAACAGAATCAATCATTTTCATTAATTTATTATCTAATATCTCTTTTGTGCTGACTAGATTCACATCTAGTTGTGAACGCAGCTCGTTCATCCCCTCAGGTGAACTTAATGCTGCCATTAAAGTCTCTCGCCCTTCCTCTTGCAAGGAGAGATCACGAATCGATTTCTCAATATACACATCCAGTTTCTCTTTGAACTCTTTTCTTATGGCATGCGAGACACTGTTATATTCTTTTATGTCAGCATTAATACGGTCTAATTCTTTTACCTCTTTAGGCATATAGTCTTTGATCATTTTTTCTAACTTACTCCCAGCTTCTTTTGCCGACTCCAGTTGAGTTTCTATTCCTTGTTGCCCCTTCATTTCTTCTTTTAAGGGAACACCATAACCAGAGGTTGCCATACTCGCGAAATCAAGATTTGCGCTTGCCCCAACTTCTTTAAATACTTCCTTAATCATTTTTATTTTCTCATCTTTATTACTGTACATGGCATCTGCGATTTTTTTTCTAAAATCCAACCCTTTTTTTCTTAAAATTTGTTGTTCCATGACGGAAAAAGATGAAGAGGTCAGGAGGAGATTTTTTAAATACATTAGTTCTGCATGCAAATCTGAATGCCGAACAGTTAATGAGTCCCGCTTTTGCAAAAATTGGCCAAAGGCCATTTCGCGATCTTTTATCTGACCTTCATTGATAAACTTCAATAAGTAATCATTGTCTTTTTTTGGCCCTTTACTTTTATATCCGTAAGCATAGGCCAAAGATTGAAGCAAAATCTCAGTCCGCGCTGGATAGTTTTCATGTCTGTCTTTGCTCAGAGATAAAAAATCCAATTTTCCTAAATCTTTAAGTACCCCATTTGGAGTAACCGATGAAAATTTTTGAAGTTCAGATCTCTCTAATGCACTTTTTAATAAATCATAAGACTCCACAGCACAATTATTGGTAATAAACTTATAGGCCCCTCTGTAATTCCAATGCTCTTCTAAAATTTTATTGACTAAATCTTCTTTTTCAAGCGCACTTAATTTCAGTGGATAAGAAACAACATCTCGCAACTCATCTCTATTGTATTCATCTAAAACATCCCCAAAACTCAGAATAAAAAGCATTGAAGGATATCCACCAAAAAGTCCCTTAATATAACTTAATGTGGCCCCCTCGACATTGGCCCTGTAACTGACAACCAAATGAAAGAGCTTATCCTGAGCACATTTTTCACCAAAAGGAGTTGCTGGAATTATTTTATTGGTAATAATATCTGTTCTTTCTGGAGCACACATTATAATTCGAAACATTGAATGCCCAAAACCCGAAGATAGCTCTTTTCCTGGAGAGGCCATGAGGTAGTCTATACGATAAATACGACGAGCATCCAGCTCTACGGGAAAATACCCCGAGGAAGTAGACATCATGACTGAGCGATTCGGCCGACATTTTCTATTGGGAAATGGATCGACTTCAAATTTATTCTTATAGAACTCAAAGAGTGCAGGTCTTCGACAAGCAAATTCAGGGTCCATCGAAAAGTATTCCATATTAAGGGCATAGGCTTCAATTGAATTACTCAATTCGTAAGCATCTAATGATCTCATCGCATTGATGTTTTTATTTTTAGTTTTTATTAATCCCCGTTTAAATCCGGCAAGCTCATAAAAATGATTTGAGAGAGATGGATTTTTATTATTGAAATCATAAGCATGAGTTAATTCATGAATAATAGTACCTATGGCCTGGTCATAAAGATTTTTATGCTGGCATTCTATTTTTTGCGAAGCACTTCGACCTTTTAGAAGCTCATTTAACAGTGCACTATCAAGTTTAAGGGTATTAGTTCTCAGTTGATATATGCCGTATACAAATTTGGCGTTACTCAAAAATTTTTTTTCCTCTCCTGGAAAATCCGTATGATCTTCTCCTAAGCTAGGTGCTGTGCCCTTACAAATATCAGAAGGCATCTCTTTTACTGATGATAATTTTTCAAACTTAATTTCAATATTTTTAGGAAGACCATCTTTGAATTTTTGAGGTAATAGTGCTGAAACCTCAGCGAGCGCCATCTCAAGACTGAGCTTCTCAGCATTGCTCATTTTTGATTTAATTTTTACGGACAAATCATGGGCCATGAGTCCTTGAGAGTAGAAACTTAAAAATCCCAACAGGGTAAAGAAACCCAAGAGATTTAAGTGAAGTAACCCCAAATGCATCTTTCGATTTAACATAGTCGCATCCTTTTCCTAATTGGCCAGATTCGATCAATGAATTGCATAAAAAAGGCCAAATGAGGCACACCTCTCAAAACAGGAGCATAGATGGAGTTTTTTTCACTTTTGTCTTTTTATTTGACACTCTTAACACAGACTGACTCTTTTTTATTCATTTCAATGGCCCCGCAAAAAATACAAAAAGAGCAGCTTCCCCTACTAGGAAGCTGCTCTTTCATTAGTGAATGCCAATATAGGTATCAGCCCAAAAGCTTAAGGGCCGCTTGCCCTTGAGAATTGGCCTGAGACAATACTGAAGTACCAGCTGCTGTTAAAATATTCATCTTCGTATTTTTTGCTGATTCTGCGGCAAAGTCAGTATCTCTTATGCGAGAGTTTGCTGCTGATAAGTTTTCACTCGAAGATTGTAAATTATTAATAGTTGACGTTAACCGGTTTT
>JAGOVS010000023.1:0-4511 GCA_018060625.1 Bacteriovorax sp.
CGAGAGGGTTTTGGCCGCTGAAATGGTCCCTTCATTATCCATTGCCCATAAATAAATAGTTTTTGATCCATCACCAGTTGAGAATGTTATGTTTTCTGTTTGAGTTCCCGATGTCGAGCAATCAATGTTAAATTGCATAATACCAGGCAGAGTTGGAGTATCAGTAAAGGCCATATGAGAAAAATTGGAACAATGAGTGAGGGCCACTCCGGTATTTAAATCGACGGCAATCGTATTGGTGTTAACCGGACTAGGGTTTGATGAATTTAGAGTGATACTTGGAGCAATCGGAAGAATATTATTATTAACATGGATCGAAATAATTTTTGTATAATAAGGTTTTGCTGTATCAATATGTCCAGTGCCATCATCAATTCCTACGTATAAATCAACTTGGTGATCACCTGAATTATTGGCCGAAGGAATATAATTCCAAGTTGAAGAAGTGGATTTAACCACTCCATCTAGTTTCCATGAATAAGCAAATGAATAATTTGGATCAACATGAAAAGTGCTTGCACTAAAGACCGAAAGAGCAAGTTCATTAATGATTGTGTAGGGAGAAATCAATTGAACTTCAGGTTTTGCCGAAAGGATAACCGAAGGATTAACGCCAAAAAGTTTTCTAAATTGCGATGAGGCAGCTCCAGTATTTGTGAGTGATGCCAGCGCCGAAGAAAGAGTCGTTCCTGATACAGATTCAATTAAATTGAGAATTTCTTTTTTATCAACTTGGTTAAGTGTTGTTGAAAGAAGAGTGTTCGAATTGATAACTTCAGCAATAACTGTTGTACGAGCATCTAAGTTTTGATCTTTATCAAAAGCAGTTACAGGACGCTTGTAAACATCTCCATTACATCCTTCAACTTTTACGAGGTATTCAATATTTTGAGAAGCACTTGTAACACTGAGTGCTTTCAAGTCAAATGAATATTTTGCATCAGCACTCACAAGCTGAGAGTCAAGCGGAGAATTATCGTTAACCGATCCATCACTTTCAAGGCGAAAAAGTTTTGCATAGACAGGATCAGCGCAAGCTGCAGAATAAGCATTATTGATTAAAAGTGAGCGTTGAGTTTTGTCTTCAGCAATTGATCCAACGAGAGGAGAGATGACTCCTGAAATAACACTCTCGGTGCTTGATAATAAATTACTGCCGACAGAGTTGACTTTGTATCCACACGAACTAAAAAGACAAAGAATGATTAAAGATAAAAATCTCCAATAATTTTTAAAAAGGTCAGGGAATGTATAAATAGAAAAACCAGAGTTCATGAACACCCTATCGACATAAGAGTTAGAATCTATTAGTTATTTTAGTCCCTTTTGATTTTACATATGAATACTAAACGAAAACAGATGGTTAAGTAAAAGTGGTGAATTTCAAATTAAGAAAAGTGCCAAGTTCTGCTGTCAAAGTCGCTAAGTCGTTGATCACTGTCAAAGTGCCTAATTTAGTACACAGGTCGACGTTTTACAAGTATTAATGCTTGTAAGAATGGACTCCTGAAATTATTCTGTCCAAGTTTTTATGACTTCAGGAGAACTTCCGTCTGAGCAACTTCCTGAACCCCCCAGAGTTGGAGAGGGGATCCCATGGGTGCATTTAAAGCGAGTGCAAACAACTTCCTCCCCAACTGGTGAGCAGGACTCCCCAATAGATGAGTCTTGTGAATAAAAAAAATAAGTGATCCCGGAGATAACAATTAGAGTTGCAGAAAGGGCGATTATTTTTTTACTCATACTCATTTAATTTCCTTAACAATTCCACTTTTTAGATTCAGTATATCTCAGATGTTTAAATTTATTACTTTTTATCTTTTTGTTCATTTTTTAAATCCCCTGCATGCTCTTGAAGTCACTCATGCAGTGAGTCCCGGTGGTAATTTTCTTACCGCATCCACTGCGCGTTCTTGTTCAACTTTTTCTGTGGATCGCGATTCTCTGAGTTGCAACCCCGCTTTATTTGCTCTTTCTCAGTCATCAGGGTTACAGTTAAGCATTGTTGGAAAAGCAGAAGGTAGCTCAATAGATACCGGAAAAAAGTTGATCTTCGAGCCCATTACAGAGGCCTTAATCAAGGATTTATTCCAAAAAAATTCTTATAATTCTTTTAGTTTTAATACCGGAATTAGCTTTTTGACTCCCTATTTTAAATTGAGTTATTCGCCTTATTTTGCGCTTGCTGACATTCTTATTTTTAATCCGGCCTTCCCGGAAATTTCTCTTGCCCTTACTAATCGATCCACTTTGAGTTTAACTTCCGGGATGAGTCTTAATCCACTCTTGGCCAATAAAAATATGGATTTAAATTTTGGGTACACCTTGAAGTACTCGCAACAAACCCTTTCTCAAGACCGCTTTTCCCTTTATGATCTAAGTACCCAAAGGCCCGAGCAATTGATTCTCTTTAAAGATCTTAAATATTTTTCTGCGGACTTTGGGACTTTATTGCAATTGAAAAATTTTTATGATCTTAAGTTTTCTGCGCAAATCAAAAATGTGGGCAGCAAGTACAAGTTCAATAAAACAAGGGCCGCATCGGCCTATTATTTAGAACATAAATATCTCTTTGAAACCTACTCTCAAATGGGAATTGGGAAAAACCTTCAGACCAAATGGGGAGGCATTAATATCAATATCGAGAGTTTTTTTGAAGAGTACTTTCGCTCTTTTGATTATTCTCGAAGCACTCTTGGTCTTCGTTATGATTTGGGACTCTTTTATCTTTTGTCTGCCTTCTCAAAAGATTACAAAACTTTTGGGATGCATTTTCTTTCTCAGAATTTTGATGTGGGTCTAACTTATATGAATGAAAGAAATATTGGTAAATTTCAGAAGAAGGCCGATAGCGCTGTTTATTTAGGAATCGATTTTAATTTATGAAAAATATAATCATTTTCTTTTGTTGTTTTGGTTTTTTTAGCGCCGTCTGCGCAGAGACATCAACAGAATTTTTTTTAAAAGAAGCAAAGCTAAAAGAAAAAGTTTATCGCTTTAATCCTTATGAGACCATTGCCTCAGGGGCCATTGCTTTTGTCATTGGAAATGGAGGCTTTTATACCACCAAAAGTTCTGTGCTAAAGTTAGGTTACTCAGGTGTTCAAACCATCGGAATTATCAATATTGGACGAGGGATTTACGAAGTTAATTCTCCTTCCATTGAAGGAGAGCTTTATCACTTTCTCACAAATGATCAAAACAAAGAAATTCCGAAAGAAGCTTTGAGTGCAAAACTCATTCATATTTTTGCCCAAGAAGAAAGAGCGAAAAGAATGGCCCTGTTTTACGGCTCTTCAGTACTTAGTGCTCAGTATTTTTTAAATGCTTTTGTGGGAGATACCCCAAGCGAGCTACGCAAAATCTATCTCTTTATGGGAGGAGTTAATCTCATTGTGGCCACTTATTCTGGAATGACGAAGAATCATTATGAAAAAAAAGTGTATGGAGAAGAGTTTGATATTCGTCCTCTCTTTGTGGCGACCGAAAATGATGCGATTGGGGGATTGCAGTTAACTTATTCGTTTTAGTCTATTGCTGCTCACAATATTTAATCCTTCCCGCTTCAATTTCTTCGTTAATTTTTCTTATGTGCTCTTCTTTAAGTTCAGGATGATCGGATTCAGCTTGAATGATCTTTTCGTATTTGTTTTTAATATCATTAAAGAACTCTTGATTTTTGCCGATGATTTCCGGATCTTCAATGGCATTGATGATGTAGAGAGCATCTTTTTCACTTTCAACGAGCTCTTGGGCCGCATTCTCCTTACTCAGACAGAGAAAATCATTGGGAGATTTAATGAGATCTAAATTAAAGGCATTTTGAAAATGGGCCACCATTTTTAGTGCGGATAACATGATTAATTGCTTTTTGGCCTTGTTGCCTAAAGGATCTGATTTATCATTATGAAGTTCTTTTATTTTGGCCAAAAGGGATTGGGCCTCTTCTAATTTTTTGAAATCTTCATTTTTAATTTTGGGAATTTTCTTTAGTATAGGAATGAGATCGATAAGCGTCCATAGATTTCCCAGAATTTTGATATAATTCGATTTGATACCTACATCTTTATTATGCTTTTCCCATTGTTCTTTGTGAACTTCTGAAATATATTTTCTAATCTCCTCATCTAATTGAGCAGGAACATCAAAAGCAATATCCGTTAAGTCTTTTCCAATAATATTTTTACTCAGTAGCTCCTCACAATTAAGTTGCGAAGTAAGTTCTACGAAATGCCAGAGGTAAGTTGTTTTAAATTTTTTCTCAAAAGGCAAAAGGGTGAAGCTTACTAAGCATCCTGAAACTTCAGGCCGAGAATATATTTGATTAAAATATACTATTTTATAATCTAATTGAGCTCCAACGAGTGGACTATAAGTTTTATGACCTTGGGCCTCTTTTTGCGCGCTTATATCTTGTGTTGTGAGAATGGTAGATGTTCTTTGTTCTTGGGCCTTTCTTTGGAATTCCCTATTTTGAGACCATTGGGAGATCGCCACGTCGAAAATTTTTA
>JAGOVS010000023.1:4611-27986 GCA_018060625.1 Bacteriovorax sp.
TCCGCTCTTTGGGTCAAGTAAAGAATCATGGCCTTCTGCCAAGAAATGATTTTAACCGGAAAATAGTTGCAGTCTAGAAGCAACGTCCTCATCTGTCTAAGTATAACACATTTTTAGAGAGAGAAATGCTCAGAGAGATTTTGTAATATTTTTTCCCAGTTAAGGGCCCCCGTGCTTTCTCGGTCGATGATTAAGTGATGGTATTTTATGGGTAGTTGATTGTTATGCTTGGATATGCAAAGCGTTTTCCACAAGGGATTGAGCTCGGCAAATTTGATCAGCCGTTTTCCATCTATTAATTCATCTTTGGGGTCGAGGATGATTTGAGTGGAAAGCGCGCAGGCAGAGCAACGAATTTTTTTTTGTAGAAAATAAAAAATTTTGTATTCCTCGAGAGTCGTAAATGAGCGATAGCGATACGTTGGTAAATTTAAGCTTGGTATTTTACTTTTTCCAGTAAAGATAAAAGAAAGAAGAATGGGAATAGAAGAGAGTTTTCGAGTGAAAAGGGGAGGAGCAAAGAGCGCTTGGGACTTGATTTCATGATTAGGATGTTGGTCTATAAAAGAAAGTCCTAATAAGGCCCCTAACGAATAACCAACAAAATAAAGTGGGCGCTCTAAGATACGTGCATGCTCGAGGGCCTTCTCATAATCTTTTTCAAATAGTTCTTCCCATCTTTTGGGTTTCACTCCCAGAGAGATTCTCAAGACATCACATTTTTTAGCATTAAAAAAAAGAGCAAGCTCATCCATTTTGGATGCTTTAAGATTGAGGCCGTGGGCCAGGAGAACGACCGCCTTGGTTTCACTGACGTGTTCTGTGTAAAACCATTTGGATTTTTCTTTGTGTGACTTATCCATCTAAATGATTTTAAGATTTTTTTTATCTATTTTTAATTGGTAATTAAATTCTTTGATCTTTTTTGGTGACCAGCTTTTCTCCCCCATAATTTTTGTAAGCTGAGGAATTTCGTCAGGCGTATAAAGGGTGATGGCCTCGCCTTCTTTGTCATGCCTGGCCGTTCGACCAATGCGATGGACATAGGATTCAAAACTCTCAGGAGGGTTGAAGTTTATGATATGAGTGACATGAGGAATATCAATTCCTCGGGCCACAACATCCGTTCCAACTAAGATGACGGCCTTTTTTTGTTTGAGCGCATCGAGTGCCTTTTTTCTTTGATGGGTCGTCATATCTCCTTGAAGAGTGACGGCATCATAAGCATCTTGCACAAGGGCCTTTCCAAGTGAATTGGCCTCTTCTTTAGTCCGAGTAAAAATGAGACAAGATTTTATTTTTTTATACTTCAGAAGAAATCGTAAAAAGGGGTATTTTAATTCGGGCGATATCGGACAAAAGGATTCGACAATCACTTCTTTTGGTTTGGTATTTTGAAGTTGTACCAACTCGGAGATGGGAAGAAATTCTTTAATTAATTCTTGAATCTCATCACTCATGGTGGCCGAAAAAAGTAGCGTTTGTTTGCGATTGTGACAGGCCTTAATTGTCTCAGTAATGGCCGGTAAAAAACCCATATCCATTAATTGATCTGCTTCATCCAAGACCAAATAATCAATGCCAGTGAGATCAATCGTTCCTTTTTCAATATGATCTTTGAGGCGTCCTGGGCAGGCAACTAAAATTTGCACACCATTTTTTAAATCCTGAGTTTGTTCACTAAAACTTTTTCCGCCGTATAAACTCATGCTTATAAGTGTTGTGTGACGGGCGACTTTTTTAACGACTGTTAGAATCTGCTCGGAGAGCTCTTTAGTGGGAGTGACAATAAGAAGCCTGATAGGGCGCTTAGGAAGGCCCACTATTTTATCAAGGAGTGGAAGAACAAAACAAAGCGTTTTTCCACTTCCAGTCTCTGAAATTCCAATGAGATTTTTTCCTTCTTGAATGATGGGCATACAGCGCGATTGAATTGCCGTAAAAGATGATATTTTCAAATCTTCTTTTAAGGCCTTTTCAATAGGAGGAGAAAAGTGTGTTATTTCCATTTTTATTTCTTCTTTTGTGCGTCTTTGTGAGTGATTTTAAAGCAATGATGGATCTTTTGATCTCTAAAATCCAAGGGAATGGTCTTCTCCGTTATATCAACAACAGCTGCCATCTCCTCAACTTCAGGAGCGAGTTTAAATTTTCTTTTATTATTAGAAAAATAAAGCGTGCCTTCAGGATTTAAAAGACGCAGGCAGTTTTTAATCAAGGCCAATTGATCTTTTTCAACTTCAAAATCGTCATCCATTTTTTTTGAATTAGAAAAAGTGGGTGGATCTAAAAAAATGAGATCAAATTTACTTTGGGCCTTCTCTAAATAATCAAGAGCGCTTTGAACAATAAAGTTATGCTCTTTTAATGAGATTTTATTATGTTCAAAGTTTTTTCTGGCCCATTCTTGATAGGTGGCCGATAGATCGACACTGGTGACGTGCTTTGCCCCCCCCAGAGCGGCCATCACACTCACAGAGCCAGTATAAGAGAAGAGGTTAAGCATCTTTTTATCTTTGGCCTCTTTGTAAATCATTTGCCTCATTGGGCGATGATCAAGGAAAAGACCGGTATCCAGATAGTCGTGCAAGTTAACCAGAAATTCCGCTTGATACTCCTTAATAGAGAGCAGTTCTCCTTTTTCGTCCAGTCGTTCGTATTGAGTCGTTCCTTTTTGCTTGAAGCGAGATTTAATAACAATCTTTTCTTCTGGAAGACCGAGGACATTTTTGACAGCACTTATTATGAAAGCGAAGTGATCAAACTTTTCTGCATCGATTTCGCTGTCTCTTTTTTCAAAGATGACAGCATGATCTTTGTACACATCGACAATAAAAGGAAACTCCGGAATATCTTTTTCGTAAATGCGAAAACTCTCAAGGCCTTCTTTGCGGGCCCATTTTGCCCGGTGTTTATAGTTTTTTTCAATTCTATTTTGAATCGTTTTTAAATCGGCCATAATTTATCTGCGCTGCTTTTTTTCTAGTTTAATGACATCTTCGAGACTCTGGTTATGGAAACGTATGCAGTAATCCCCAAGCTTCAGGGTGATGTCAGCATTGATTTTTTTGTGAATACCAAAGGCCTCAAACGAGTATTGAGGATAGCGGTCAATAATTTTTTGCAAGGGACCTTTCGTGACGAACTCTACGTGCTCAAGGCCTGCTGGATAGGCATGGCCTGGTTTGGGAGCAGGCAGCTCTAAGAGGTAGATTTTTCTTTTTTGATAAACAATAGGTTCAAATAATTTAAAGGTCGCAATCATCCGGCCATTGACCATGGATTCAATGAGCATCTCCCCATGATGAAGAAGTTCTTCTTTTTTACTTTTATACTGCTCAAAGCTCTCAACTCTATAACAGAGATGATCCAGCTCATAAGGGGCCACATCTAGTTCAATATCATTGATCTTTGAAAAGAGATCTTCTAAAAAAACGAGAGGGTCGCCGATGATTTCATGAAGATTTTTTTTCATTATTTGTAATCCGAATTTTTATAAAAAGTCACCGTGGGGTTTTTTTCCATAACGAGTTTCAAATCCCATTCTGAGCGCACAGAAAAACACAGACGTTTTTTGTGGTCATAAACAATGTTTGAACTATTGGTTGAGACAAATTTATCCTGGTCTTTTTCATTTTCAAACTTAAGCCAACGAACGCCCGTAAAAGAGTACCCTTCGTAGTCAGCGAGAACATTGTATTCGTCTTCTAAGCGATATTTCACAACTTCAAACTGCAAGGCCCCTACGGCCCCTAGGATTTTCTCAGAGGTAGAGTGACGAGTAAAGAGCTGAACAGTTCCCTCTTCTGAGAGTTGTTGCAGACCTTTTTCAAGTTGTTTGGCCTTCATGGGATCTTTAAGAATGACTTTATTAAAAATTTCCGGTGCGAAGTTAGGAATACCGGTAAATTGGTATTTGGATTTTTCCGTAAAGGTATCTCCAATTTGAAATTTTCCATTATCGTGAAGACCAATGATATCTCCTGGATAAGCTTCTTCGGTGATCTCTCGGTCTTGGGCCTGAAACATGAGGGGAGTGGCAATTTTTAATTCTTTGTCAGATCTCACGTGATAAATTTTTTGGTTGCGGCTAAATTTTCCGGAGCACACTCGTAAAAAGGCAATCCGATCTCGGTGCTTTTTATCCATATTGGCCTGAATTTTAAAAATAAACCCTGTGAACTCTTCAGTCGTTTCTGGGTCCAGAATCAGGGTTTTTGAATCGGATTCATAGGGAGGAAGTTTAACTTCTCGAGGCTTGGGCCCAGGAGCAGCTAGCGCAATCATATCAAGAGTTTCTTTCACACCAAAATTGCTGAGGGCCGAACCAAAAAAGACCGGGGTCTGAATACCTGCTAAAAACTCCTCAGTACTAAATTCACTGATTAAAGTCTCCACCATTTCTAGTTCGTCTTTAAGGGTGGCCAATAAGGCCGGGCCAATAAAACTCACGACACTTTGGGCCTCTAGGTCACTAGCGTCTAGAATAATAGGGTTGAATGGGTCTTTGGCGTTTTTAAAGCTCATGATCTGCTTTGTGCGAAGATCATAAACACCTTTAAAATCCACCCCAGAACCAATAGGCCAGGTCATTGGGACACATTGAATATTTAAAATTTTTTCAATATTTTCTAATAAAGCAAAAGGATCCATGGCCTCGCGGTCGTACTTGTTCATAAAGGCCACAATGGGAGTGTCGCGCATACGACAAACTTCCATGAGCTTTATGGTTTGGGCCTCAACTCCTTTGGCCGAATCGATCATCATGAGAACTGATTCAACGGCGGTAAGTGTGCGGTACGTATCTTCCGAAAAGTCTTTATGTCCAGGAGTGTCTAGTAAGTGCATGGCCCGGTCAGCATAGGGAAAACTCATTACGGAAGAACTGATGGAGATTCCTCTTTCTTTTTCCAATTCCATCCAGTCAGATTTAGCGTAATTGCCATCTTTGGCCTTCACTTTTCCAGTGTCTCTAATGACTTGGCCAAACCAAAGAAGTTTTTCAGTCATTGTGGTTTTTCCTGCATCGGGATGGGAGATGATGGCAAAGGTGCAGCGTTTAGCGTCTTGAGCGTGTTCTAACATAAGAAATGGTTCCTGATAGTATAGTGAAAAGATGAAAAAAATTTACCAAATAAAGGGAAGAAATGCAGCAAAAATATCCTATGCAACTGGTAATGACGGGATATGTTTTTTGCTTTTAAATCAAGCTGCTTTAATAATTGAATTTAAATGAGATGCTAGAAAATGAATAAGTGCCTATTTTTCGCTTTGATTTACTCTTTTGTTTTTGCAATGCCTGTAGAGTCAAAAGTGATTCAAATTCTTCATACGAATGATACCCATTCTTACTTAGAGAGTGCTCGTCATGATGCGCACATTGGCGGGGCGGCCAGGCTTAAGGCCTTGATCGATTATTATAAACTTAAGGCCCAAGAAGAGGGAGTCAAGACACTGGTGTTCGATGCAGGGGATTTCTTGGAAGGCAATCTCTATTACCTAGCAGAACGGGGAAGAAAGGCCTTTGAAATTCACAATGAAATGGGGTTAGATTTTGGGGCACTAGGCAATCATGATTATTTGATGGGGACTAAAGAGCTTGATAAAATTCTTGGTGAAATGGATCTTAAATTCTCTCTCGTTACGGCGAACTTAAAAATTGGAAGTCAGTTTAAAAATATTCGGAATAAAATTATTCCCTATAAAGAATTTGAAATAGAAGGTTTTAAAATGGCCGTGCTGGGGCTTACCACTGATGAAGTTTATTATAAATGGCGTTTTGAAGGCGGCGAAGTCACTGACCCCATCAAGGCCGCAAAAGATTATGAAAAAATTTTAAGCAGCAGAGGCAATGACTTTATAATAGGTCTTACTCATTTGGGAGTCCTCAAAGATATTGAGTTAGTCGAAAAAACAAAATACATCGATCTCGTTATCGGAGGGCATTCACATACGGCGCTTTTTAAACCGGCCTATGTCATCAATAAAAATAAGAATGTCGTTCCCATCGTACAGGCAGGGATGCATACCGAGTATTTAGGGAGAATTGTTGTCGATTTAGTTAAACATCGGCCACTAAAAATTCTCTCATATGAACTCATTCCTGTAAAATATGAAGCGCGCGATGAAGTGATTAAAGGGATGGTTGATGAGGCCAATTTTGAACTTGAGGCAACCTATGGCAAAGAGTGGCTCAATGAAAAAATTGGAGAAACTGACTTAAGGGCCCACGATATCAATGGGTCTCGGAAATGGGCCTATTTTATTACAGACTCGATGAAAGAAAAAACAGGGGCGGATATTGCCATTCATTCACCTTTGATGAATGGAGAAGATTATCCAGTTGGTTCTATTACACGCCGAGATTTAATCAATTCAATACCTCGAGTTTTTGAGCTTTCAGAAAAATTCGGTTGGAATATTTACACTGTTAAGATTAAAGGCGTTTGGTTAAGGGCCGCCTTTGAGGCCTTGACTCATTTTAAACAACCCATGGCCTTTTCTGGATTAAAAATGACCCGTGAAAAAACCAAACATGGACTAAAGTTTAAGCGTCTGCTGGTCAATGGTAAAATGATTAATCCTTTTAAGGTTTACACCGTGGCCTTCACTGAAGGGATTGTCCGTGGTGCCAAGGGGATTAGTCTCTACACAAATACGATTCTTCGACATCCCATTGATACTCAATTTAAAATTTGGGCCACTTTAGAAGAGGCCATTGGAGCGAAAAGAGAGAAGACCATAGAGATTAGTCGGATGACTGAGGATAATCATGAGTCAATTCTTCCTGAGGAGTTTTTGGGAGAGTCACTTTAAAAGATTACTTACCATAACTTTTAATGGCCTCTTTTACTAATCTTTGCGCTTCGTCTTCAGCTTTTTTAAGCTCCTCTGGAGAGATCGCTAATTTTTTAAATTTTGGCATAACGATATTTTCACGAATAAATTTTTCTGCGGCTTGACCCTTGGGCGTGCTTCTTACATTTTCCCAATTGACAGATTTTTCTTTTCCCGCAACTTTGATTAAGGTCTTTGTTATAATATTAAGCTTTTTGTTGATTTTATCTTGAACACCCATTTTAATAATCTTTCCACCGACAATAGAAGAATTAACTAAAATTTCGGTCGTTCTAGCTTTTACCTCTTTTTTTGCCTCATCGATAAGAGGAGAGCTCATACTTAATTTACCAATGAGGACAGGTTTGAGGATTTTTTCCATCGCCATATCCTTAATCATTTTGCCTTCTTCGCTTTTGAAAAGAGATTCATAAGGTGCCTTACTAAGAAGGTATTTCCTGGTTTCCTCGGATAATTCTTCCTCTGGAATATCTTTTAGGCCTATTTTCATCTCCTCTTGAATCATCGACTTTAAAAATTGGTCTAAGGCCCCTCGCTGGTAGAGCATATCGAGAAGCTCGGCCTTAAGCTTCGCTTTAGCTTCTTCTTTACCTTTTTCATCTTTTATAGTTTCAGAGAGATCTTTAGCAAGTATTTTAATGATATCTTCAATAGTTCGTTTTGCGTCTCCTGGGGAATAGTCAATATAATTGGCCAAGAATTGAGCAACTGGGCGCAGAAGTGATTCGGCATTTTCTTTTTGTTTTTCGCTGAATGGAGATGGAGGAAGGAGGTCACTGATACAAGTGATCAAAAGGGAAAAATCCTCTTTGATCATAATTGTGGCCGCGTCTTTTTCTCCATTACTCATTAAAGAACTTATAGTGCTCGAGACATAGAGAATGCCTTTGTTTTGAAGTGAATTCGTACACTCTGTCATTTTATTCAAAAAACCACCTTCTAAACTATAAGGTTTTGCTTCATCGAGGCAGGTGTTATATTTAGAGATCATGTCTTCAAATTTTGGTTTTTGATCAAGATAGTCGGTATTTCCCAGAATTGTTTTCATCAGATCAAGTAATTTTAATTCCCCTAGGGATTTAGCAAAGTCAAAGGCAAATTGTTTGACACATTCATCTGTAGGAGAGGGAGTTTCTTGAATAGGTGTCTCTTCTTTTATGCATATTTTTTTCTCAGGCACTGGAAATGACGTTTTATCGATACAAGCGATAAATGATTCCTCTACTGGTATTAATACACTGGGAACAATAGAAGCATTGAGTACTTTTTTTAATTGAATCTTACCACTTGCTAGTGTGATCGCCTTGGTCGCTTCTTTAGTGAGAGTGTTTGAGCATTCCGTAATTTTAGAGTCATCAGGAGTGCTTCCCAAACACTGAGAGAAATTTTCCTTAATCAGTGACGTATTGAGCTTTTCAATATCTTCTAGAGGGATTTTTCCTTGGGCCTTTTCATTAAATATGAATGAGGCCAAAGAAAGAGAAGCCTTTCTTTTCAACTCGCTACCGCAGCGATTGACTATCTCCTCGCTTGGAACTGTCCCCAGACAAGAAACAAATTGTGAAGAGACTAATTCTTGAATGAGTTTGTCAGTCTGAGTTGGATTCATTTTTATTTCAGCTGCTTTATTTTTTAAGGATTCCTCACTTACTATTTTGGCCATTTTAAGTGTTAATTGATTTTTGCATTTATTGATTTTGTTTTCTAGCTTCTTATCCTCTGAGGGAGACGCCGTCAGTTGATTTTCTAGGCAAGTTGTTAATTGATTAAGCGAATCTTTCAGGAGTGTGTTTTTTGAGCAAAGCTCATCTGGGATTGATTGATTAAGTTTAATATTGGCCGTTGATTGAGCGAAGGCAATAATGGTTTTTCTTAAACATTGATTTCTCTTTACTTCAGTTTGGTTTTTATCCCAACATTTATCTAAAAGGCGTTTACCTTCAGTGGCCTGAGATTGGATGAGTATAGAGTCATCTTTAAAGGAATCAGCGGAAGTCACTGCAAATTTTTTTAAGATTGCCTTATAAGTAACATTGTTGGTTACAAGGTTCTTACAAATTTCATTTTTCAGAAGCCCGTCTTCTCTAATATTTTTAGCTTTTAAATTTTCTAAACAATCTTTAAAATCATTTTTGCTTTCTAATGATATGCTAAAGATTTCAGTTGGCGAAAATGTCTCTTTTAATTCTGGTTTATTAATAATTTGATCTTCAACTAAAAGATTTCCAGCATCAAACATGAGTTTATCAATACAGTTAATAAATTGATCCTCAAGTTGATCTTTTTGTTCTAATTGATCTTCTCGGGGGGGCGCAATTTTGGCCACGCAGTGCTTGTATTTTCCTAAAGCTTCCCCTTTTATGCGCTTGATTTGTTTGTCTGAGGAGGCCGATTTATTTAATGTTTCTGAAAGTTTAAATTCTGAAAGATCCACTATCCCATTCTTTATGGTTTTCATGGCACAGTCTTGAACATTTTCTGTTGCTTGATCAGATGTCAAAGTTCTCTTTGAAAGACAAAGTTTGTAGGCACTGACTTGATCTTTTAAAATATTGGGGCGTGCTTTTTCCCATCCAGGCACAAGCTTAGTATTTGTGAGTTCATAAACGAGAGCAAGGCCGATATTGGGGGGCAAGTTTGGTGCAATATTCTCAAGACATTTCATTCCATCAAAAAATGCGTTTTTAGCACCACCAATACATGAACTAAAAGGAAGTAAGGTTTGTTGTATCCAAAACTTTCTTCTCTTTGGATCTTTGATTCCTTTTTTTTCTAAGGCCTTATCAACGATTCCACCAATTAATTCATGACCGATATTGCTAAAAAATAATAATACATTCGTATCAGAATTCTCAATCCCAATCGTCTTATTCCTTCCATCGGTTAACTTTTGATTAATGAAAGTATCAAGGGCCGCTGCGTTTGGAAAATACTCAATCATTTTATTTTTAAAGGGTTCAATTCTATTTTTTGCTTCCTCAACAATATCAATAACGCCGAGAGCGTCTCCTACTGTTGCTCCTTTGGATTTGATTTCTGAACCTACTGTTTTAAGAGATGGTAAGAGTGAGGCAGCACTGACTTCATAGGGAGAGACTGTGATGATATCAAAAACACCTGTTTCAGCGGCCAATAATAATGGTCCTTTAAAAATAAGATATAAGCATAAACACACTAGAATTTTCAAAAATAGATCCTTTTTTATAAACCCCTCAATGTAACGGTCTTTTTTCGAGCAAAATTGAATATGGCATGGCCATTTAAAGAAGCGGCAAAGTTTGCCTTAGCTTTTTGGGATGATGTTCAAAGGTAAAGCGGTTGATCTTAAAACAGTTTCTCCAATGCATTCATCTCCAATGCATTGATAGAAGCGGTTACAGCCAAGATCGAGGTCCATGAAAAGATCTCTTCCGCCTCTAATGAGAATTCCTTCAACTAAATGAGTTCTAGAGTTAATGACAGGTGAACCAGAATTTCCTGTAAAAGTATCTGCATTTGATAGAAAGCTTGTGGGTAAGGAGTTATCAATGACCCGGGCCTGATCAGTAAAAATTTTAGGGAGCCCCATTGGATGGCCTATAACTTCGAGGGAATCATTTTTGGATAATACTCCTCTTCTTCTTAACTTAAGAGGAGATCTATCGGAGAGGGTTCTGTTAATTTGTATTAAGGCGTAATCCAATTTCGGATTTTCAGATATTGAAAGAAGCTGGGAGCAACTGACTATATTTTCTCTCTTAAGCTTTACGACTCCTGTCGAGGGAGAAAATCCTAAATCATCATCATAGTCAAGGACCCAATAATTGTCTTTGCATTCCTCTTCGTTTTTTACACAATGGGCGGCAGTGAGAATTAAATTAGGGCCAACTAAAAAAGCACTGCAACTTGAGACAAGGGGAAGATCCGCAAATAACTCGTCTGCGCAAAAATTCATTCCCTTTCTAAGAGACTTTGTTTTGATTGTAATGGTCTCCTTGTCCTCTGAATTGATTCTCCATTTGGGAACTTGGGCCAAAACGGAACGAGCAAGGCTTCGTTGGATCGAGAATTCGTTGCCGGATAACTCACTGATGAGGCGTCGATTATTTTCACCGTAAAGGCCTTTAGAATGTATGTCTAAATGGGCCTGAGCTGCCATCATAAACAGCACAAAGGTGAAAAAAATGTGTAAACGTAAGGAATTCATTAGGGTTATCTTAGTCTAAAGAAATTAAATGGGAAGTGGTGGTGGAGTGAATTGTAATTTTTATAGTTAGCGAGCTAAGTTCCACAAAAAGTATTAATCACCCGCTCGCTATCTTTTGGGCCAGAGGCAAACTCATGAAATTCATCTTTTTTTGAAAAAGGGTCTGCTAATACGTCTATAAGTTTTCTCGCAAAACTTAAATCACCTTCATAAGTTAAGTCAATGGCCTTTTGAACCAAATGGTTACGAGGAATGTAGAGAGGATTAATGAGATTTAAATGTTCAACACAGCTCACTCTGTTTTTCCATTTTTCTAAAAAGTGATTAAACTTCTGTGATGGGGGATAAAAACCACTCTCGTCACGATAGAGTTCAGGAAGATTTCTAAAACTTAAAGTGAAATCCAGTGACATTTCTTGAAGGTATTCTAAAAATTCCATAACGAGTGCAGCATCACTTGCTTTAAAATCTGTGATCCCCAGTTTTTCGGATAATTTCTTTGCTCGCAAGGAAGGGAATGTTTCAAGAAGGGGGATAAGTTCACTATTTATCAATGAAATCGCAGTCTCTTGCTTTTCTGAAATTAAAGGTAGAAGTGTGTCCGCTAGTCTTAAAATATTCCATTGAATGATGGAGACTTGATTAAAGTAGGAGTAACGGCCAAATTTATCAATGGAACTAAAGACCTTATTAAATTCAAATTCGTCCATGAAAGCGCAGGGCCCATAATCAATGGTAAATCCCCCTAGCGCGCAGTTGTCGGTGTTCATTACTCCGTGAATGAATCCGAGTGAACTCCAGTGAGCTATCAAGTCGCCTTGTTTTTGGGAAAATGATTTCAGCATCATCAACGCTTTCTCGCGATACGTTTCAAGAGCAATAAGTTCTGGGTAGTGACGATTAATTGTGAAATCAAGAAGAGTCTTAATCGACTCAATATCATTTCGAAAAGAGAAATACTGAAACGTTCCGACTCTGATATGACTTGGAGCAATTCTGGTAAAGATTCCCCCGGGTTCAGGGCCAAATTGGCGGAGCACATTCTCACCGGTGGCCACTGCGGCCAGTGCTCTGGTTGTTGGGACACCTAGGTTATTCATGGCCTCGCTGACAATGTATTCACGAAGAACAGGGCCTAAAGCAGATTTTCCGTCACCTCTTCGAGAAAAGGGCGTGACTCCTGAGCCTTTTAATTGAATATCGAATCCGTTTAAATCCCCTAAAAGTAAGGCCCGGCCATCTCCCAAGCTAGGAACTGGTTGGCCAAATTGAAATCCAGCATAGGCCAAGGCGATGGGCGAAGAGCCTTGAAGAAGTTTTTGACCAGAAAAAAGTAGGGCCAAATCATCTTTGGAGTAATCTCTAAAAGGAAACGTTAGTTCGGCCGCAAGAGTTTCATTAAAGAGAAGTAACTGAGGGGAGGGCCATGTTGCCGCAGAGGCCTTTTCAAAAAATGAATTTGGCAAATTTTGGTAAGAGTTTTTTAATTTAATGGGCATAGGAAATAACTCTGTTATTTTTAAAATGATTAAGGAAACAAAGAGATAGTGTACAGTGAGTTCCCCGAGAAGTGTATCCGGTGAATGGTCGTTTAGAGAAAAAAAAGCACCCTTTCGAGTGCTCTAGATTTTGTCCAAACTTATTGGGGGTAGGACCGTAACATTTTGATCATTTTTTTGCTGTTATCGGTTTTAAAAGCTCTATTCATTTTTAATACGTTCAAGGCCTCCAGAATCATGTCAGAATTCACTTTGCCAGAATCGAGAACCACTTTCATTGCTTTTACGAATTTTTCTTCAGCTTGTTCAATTCGCTCGCGCTGGAACTCCGTCACTGCGGGCCCATTTTTTGCGCACTATTGGTCTCGCTCAGGAAGAGAGATTAAATTTACAAAAGCGCGTAGGCTTAAAACAAGTATTAAGCAAAGAAGATCAAGCGACTTATTATAGCCTTTGGTATTATGCTGCCGTTCATGTCATGAGTGGAATTCCCTCATTGCAAACCAAATCGGCCATGGCCCAAGAGCTCGGGTTACCAGTGAGTAAAATCGCTGAAATTTTAGAATTTCTCATTGCCGCAAGATTGATCAAAGAGGGTGATGATGGAAAGTATATTACGGGAGAAGGTAAGATTCATCTTAAAAAAGATTCAAAAATGATTTTGCGACATCATTCTAATTGGAGAACTCAGGCCATTAGAAGCATGGAAAAAGGTTTGGAGTCAGGAATTCATTATTCTGTTTTGTTAAACACATCAAAAAAAGACGCTGAACTTTTGCGCTCAATGATTGCAAGGTTTATTGAAGATTTTATGAAAATTGTTCATCCTTCAGATGATGAGGAAATGAATTGTTTTGTGATTGATTTTTTTAATCCAAAGGCTTGAGAGTGAGACTGTAAAAAATTATTTTAAATGGCCATCTGAATTCTATCTTCAGGCCCTTCAATGATTAATTTTAGGTTTCCGCCACAGGCCGCGATTATTTTTTTTAATGTTCGAAGCTCATACCTATCATATTCCGCATTTTCATAGCGACTAATGGCCGATGCAGTAGTGCCTATTAATTTTGCTAATTGTGCTTGAGTTAACCCTGATTGTAAGCGTATTCGTAAAAGTTGCTCGGCAATTGAAAGCTTTTCTATTTCTTCCTCAAATCCCGTTTTGAATTTAGGGTCTGTTAATTTTTTGCTTAACCATGATTTATTTTGATTTTTCATTTTTTGTTCTCATTATAAAATCCGACTTATATTTTTGTGCTCTTTCTATTTCCCTTAATGGAGTTTTTGAAGAATGTTTTGTAAATCCGTGAGTGAGAATTATACGTTTTCCTATAAAGAAAAAACAAAGAATACGCACTTCATCCACTTTGAATTCAAAAATTTGATCAGTTCCCTCAAGATGTTTAAACTTTCTTTCATTCCAAATTTTACCACCATCGGCCAGTAGAGCGAATAAGGCCGCAAATTTTTGTTGCTGTTTTTGGGTTAAAGAATTTAACCATTCTTCAGCAGGAGCTTCTCCATTTTTTAAGAGAATTGCTTCAATTTGAAAAACTTCACCATGATAGACGGAAAATGTGAGCGACATAAATATCCTCTTAAGTATTAGCATATATGCTAACTCTTGGCAAGTTGATTTTTGTAACATAAATGACTAGATATTTTTAATTCAAAGGAAATTAACTATTTTGTTTTGGAAGTTGTTGATTTATTTGAGTCTGCTTATACTGATAGAGAAAAAAGGATCCAAGCTAGATCAAATAGTGACATGATGCTTGAAAATAAATGATTCCCAGATTTCTCTAGAGATCAAAGTCCTTGTCTTTTTATCGGAGATTCGAGTTGTCGACTCTCTACGGTTTTCCATTTCTTAATATATTTCGCCTTACAGTTATCAGCACTAAAAGTCAGCTTCCGTCCTGAAAAAGTATAAAACCAATTTTTAGGAAAACACGGGTTCCCACTCGCACAGACAATTGCTGTTAAGCCGTTTTCTAACACCGTGCACTTGTCATCCTATAAATTTCATAAATCGCTCCTAAATCCCATTATGCGCATTCAAGATCGCATGATTAATATCAGTAATCGACATCTTTGATAATTTAATTGGGTCAATAACGTTAGCAAAAAGAGTAGGAAGTTTATGCAGCTCTTCTTTGAACGTTAATGCTTTATTGGCCTCCACTTCATCTACTTTTCGAATTGGTGTAAAATGTGGGGCAGATCTTAGGACGTGAGGAGTTTCGTTAATTAATTCAAAGATAGCATTAACAACGTCTACGAATCTATCCAGCTCGGCCAAGCTATAAGACTCTGTTGGCTCAATCATGAGTCCGTAAATTTCTGGAAATGCCACCGTCGGAGCATGAAGCCCAAAATCTAAAAAGAGCTTGCCAACTTTTGCGATGGATTGAGCTTTAGGAGTTCCACCGGCCTCAATGCGAGCGAAAGTGTCTTTTGTTAGAGTAAGGATGAATTCGTGCATGCGAATTTCACTGTCGCATCCTTCTGGTAAACTTGGGAAAGTTGATTTTAATTTTTCATGGAGGTAGCGAGCAGATAAAACGGCGATGGCCGACATTTCTCGCGTTCCAATAGAGCCAAGAGATTTGATATAGGTATAGGCGCGCACTTTGTGAGCAAAGTTTCCAAAGTGACGATGAAATGACCCGATAGATTTTGGAGCTTTTGTAACGGCAAATGATCCCGACTGATCTTTTGTAACTTGAATCCCTGGAAGATAGTCAATGAGACGATGAGAGACAGCAACGATACCATCTCCAGGGCCACCTCCGCCGTGAGGAATTGTCCAAGTCTTATGAAGATTATTATGAACGGCATCGACTCCCATTTTGTTGAGATCGATCCAGCCAGCTATCGCGTTCATGTTGGCGCCGTCCATATAGACCAGGCCTCCAACTCCATGAATAAGCTCGGCCATTTTTTTAAAACACGTTTCAAAAAGTCCTGAGGTATTAGGGTTAGTTACCATAACCCCAGCAATGCGTTTATTGTATTTTTCAACGGCCGCTTTTAATAGTTCAAAATCAATTTGTCCGTGCTTGTCAGCTTCAATCGTAACGATTCCGTATTGAGTGCCATCAATTGTTTTTGTCTCAAAGCCGGCCATTGAAGCTGTGGCCGGATTTGTTCCATGGGCCGATCTTGGGATGAGGAGAATATTGCGGGAGTCAGCTTCGCCGTTATTTCGGTGGTAGGCCTGGAAGAGTTTTAATCCCACCAGCTCTCCTTGAGCTCCGGCCACTGGTTGAGTGGTCACAGCAGGAAGTCCTGTAATAGATTTAAACATCTCTTGGATCTCATAGAGGATTTCCAGACATCCTTGAGCATCTTCTATAGGTGCTTGAGGGTGAACGTCTGTAAAGCCTTTTAAAGAAGCGGCATAATCGTTAATGTACGGATTGTATTTCATCGTACATGAGCCTAGAGGATAAATATTGTCATCAGGGCTTACGTTTAAGTCTGCCAGTTTTTGATAGAATTCTTTGAGTTCATCGATTTCGAGATTAGGAAGACCTACTTTTGATGTTCTTAAGAAGTTCTCAGGAATTTCAGGAAGGAATTCATCATTTTCTTCTGCTTCAAAATGCTCTTTAAAGAAATTTTCTAATTTTTCTAAGTCTTCATCGTTGTGAACATCAAAGAAAGAAAGAAACAGAAGTTCTCGTCCGTCATTGAGGCGATTGCTGACATCGACGCCCAATTGAATATTGGCCGCGGCCGCTTTCTTTTGCAGATCGCTGACTTTAACTGGAAGAGAGAGGGTGAATTCGTTGTAAAAAGGAGTCGATTCAAAAGCTAGTTTCACTCCTTTGAATTGAGTGAGGACTTGGGCCATTTGAAGAGCGTAATCTCGTCCTGTAAGAGCAGCTTCAGTCATGCCGTCTTCACCGCGAGCTAAGATGGCCGCACCGGCCGCTGTAGCGATAAAAGATTGGTTCGAACAAATATTAGATGTCGCTTTTTCTCTTCTGATATGTTGTTCACGAGTTGATAAAACCATACAGAGACAATCTTTTCCATCCGCATCTTTTGCTTTGCCAATAAAGCGGCCTGCAGTGGAGCGAATATCGAGTTTATTGTTTTCGTTATAGCGAATCCCAAAGATACCAAGGCCCGGGCCTCCAAAGTTAGGAGCGATCGCTAAATGCTGACCTTCTCCAACCAGCATATTGGCCCCTTGTTTTTTGGAGCCGTATTCCACTGGAGGAATGAGGCCTTCCGTTGCAAGAAGAATAGGATCGATAAGCGCAATTGATTGAACTTTTAATTCTGAACATAGATCAGTGAGTTCATGAACGTCTTCCAGGTTTCCAAAATTATTGACTTGAGCAAAAGCGATACAGGCCAAGCGGCTGCCAAGCTCTAGCGCCATTTTTTTGGCGACTTCGCCATTAGTGATTCCCGTTTCTTTGTCGGTTGGGATCGTCACAATTTTTAAGCCTGTTTCTTTGGCGTGTGTTTTTAATACCTCAATGTCACCGGGATAAATCGACTCACAAATAAGAGCGGTGTCAGATCCTTTAACAATTCGAGTGGCCGTTTGAATGGCCTCAAAAAGAGTAGTTGAGCGATCATAAAAAGAAGCATTGATTGCTTCAAAGCCTGTGAGCATCGACATCGTTGAAGAATAAATCCAAAGAGTATTGAGTGTTCCTTGAGATCTTTCTGGCTGGTAGGGTGTATAGGCAGTTGTGAGCCCTCGAAGATCACAGACGTAAGGAACAATTTCTGAAACTTTATAATTTTTTAATCCGTCACCAATAAAACAAGTCTTTAATTTATTTTTAGAGGCCAAGGCTTCAACATGCCCAATTAAGTCATTGTAGCCAAGTTCTTCGGTTACATAAGGGGCCTTGTCAAATTTCACATCATCAGGGATGTGAGCGTAAAGATCTTTTAGCTCTTTAAGTTTTACGGTTTGAAGCATCTGGGCCTGCTCGGCCTTAGTTGATGAGATATAGTATTTAGTCAGCTCCCGCTTGAGCTTTTTAGGATTGTAAGGAAGGTGGTTAAAATTACTTTCAGCATTTGACTCATTCATCGAGCACGTCCTTTTAAAATGAAATTTTTGCCAGTATAATATCCATTAATGAATGAGTTAATAAAGATAAAAATGAGTGATCGTGATATTGAATCATGGCCTGAAGTTCTGCGAAACGCAGTTGATGATAAAAATCGCTTTTCCATTGTTGTTGAATCAGAGCGTAAGCTCTGTGATCAGTGTGATTTTCTCTATTTTTCAGAGGGGAAACTCCAGTTTCATTCGCAAGAGTTAGGTGAGATGTGCTTTGATTTTGAAGAAACTTGGAACTATCACCATAGACAGCGTTACGCTTTGTCTAAGGAGCCTCTAGCGAAATCCTTAGGTATTAAAGGGGAAAAACACCCGCTTGTTTGGGATACGACTTGTGGCACAGGTAAAGATTCATTGCTGATCAAAACATTTGGGGCCAAACTTCTCTCCTTTGAGCGCCATCCCGCCGTCTATTTACTTCTTGAAGACGCCAAAAGAAGATTCCCTCTTGATTTCAATATCGTCTTCGCAGATGCCTCACGGCTAACGTTTTCAGAAGAAGAGCGTCCTGATGTTATTTACTACGATCCAATGTACCCGGAAAAAACAGGTTCTAAAAAATCGGCATTGCCTCGAAAAGAAATGCGCATTTTTAAAGAGGTGGTCGGAGAGGATCATGACTCTGAAGCCTTTTTAGAGTGGGCCCTTAAGACGGCCCGCTCAAGAGTTGTCGTCAAGCGCGCTCTATCGGCCTTGCCGGTGAGGAAGAATCCTACGGCCAGTTATATGGGCAAGAGTACGCGGTATGATATGTATAAGATTTAGGAAGTGAGGCTTTTCTTTTTGGCCATTACCCGGGTGAAAAAAGTGCATAAAAATTTTTTCACATTAACTAGAATTAAGAGTACCTCTCAATTATTTTAGGGCCTCTCTTCGTTTTGAAGATGCCCAGTCCATAAACCAAACAATGGCTGCAATTAATATAACAAGTGGAATGCGGTCGTTTTTTGGTAGTCATAAAGTTTAAAACGACCGCATTCCAGCTTTCTTTTCGCATTTTTTATTAGTCCAGTGAGTTTCAGTGTTAATGCGAATATTATCTCGAGCATTTCGTTTCATTCTCACTAGCAATCATAAGTTTTTTCGCAATAAGGTCTAGGGCAGAAACTAAGGGAGTTCGTAGTTCTTCTAATGGACCTACATATGTATCCTTTAGAATTTCATTTTCGAGTTCTATTGATAGAGCAGCTGTTTTAAAGGATTGCTCTAAGTCATTAATTAATTCCATTTTTGATTCAGCTTTAGATTTTAAAACTTTAAGTGTCTTTAAATTTTGCTCATTTGACCAGCACCAAATTTTTTGTCTTTTTGTTTGCCCGCTTTTGAAGAGACTATCTTTTTTTAGATCTAAATTGAGAACTTTTGGAGTGAAATCATTCCAAATTCATTTGGCGAAACTGTGATTGATACTAATTTAGCAAAGACGGGTGAAATTATCCAGGTTGAATCTATTTGTAATCTTCAACATAACGATGCAATAAGGATTTATGATGTTCAATCAGATGGGCAAAGTTTACTTAAGGAAAAAATGAGATATTTTACTCATGGTCGTCGCGCAAGACTTACGTTTAGTTTCTTGAAAACAGATTCAGGTGATCTTGAATTCTTTTACAATAATTTTGAATATCTCGATTAAGTATGATTAATTTAAAATCGCCTTTGTAAGAAGGCGATTTTTTTGAACAAGTGAAATTAATTTCTAGAACTGAAGGAGTAGATATGGCGAGATTGTTTCAAGATAAAAACGTTCCTTGGGTACTTAAAGGCGGACACGCGCTAGAGTTACGACTTCAAGAATCTAGAGCGACAAAAGACATCGACCTATCAATAAAGAAGGAAAATATTTAACAGGAAATGACAACGCCAAAATTGAAGCTTTGAAAGAAGTACTGATAGAAAAGTCCCGTATTGATCTTGGCGATTATTTTGAATTTCTTGTCAGTGGCCCAAAAATGGATTTAGATGGTGCTCCTTATGGAGGAGTTAGGTTTCAAGTTGAAGCCCTTATTGATGGGATACGATTTACAATTTTCGATTTAGATATTGGGATTGGTGATGTCTGGATTGAACCTCATGATAACTTACGATTAAAAAATTATCTCGACTTCGCTGGGTTTGAATCGCCGGAAATAGAAGTGATTAGTATTGAACAGCATTTCGCTGAGAAAATTCATGCTTACACGCTGCCAAGACTGAATCAAAATTCCAGAGTTAAAGATTTAGTAGATCTTTATTTGTTAATTGAAAATGAGTTGCTAGATTTGAAACTGCTTAAAGAATCCCTGGAGGCGACATTTAAGCGTAGAGAGACTCATGAGTTACCGAAAAAGTTAGAGGCACCTCCTGAAAGTTGGAGAAGGTCTTATGAAGGTTTCAATCTTTCCCAAGGAATGGATGACTCTTTTAAAAAAGTCCAAGAATTTTTTCTAAAAATTCACTAAAATGAACAGTGTCTTTTCTCAGTTAAAAATAAATCTTGTATAAATCACTATGAATAATTTCCTGCCTCTGCAGTCTAGACAGGTTCTGTTATTCAAAGCTAAGGAATCATGTCAGTTTTTCTTAACGCTGAATTTTAAAAAAATCTAAATTAAACACACACATTTCTTCTTCTTTTGAAGGACGAACGATCTCTCGAACTTCTTGGATATGAGTGAGAAGTTTTTCTTTGATTATCTCAAAATCTTTTTGAGAGAGACTGTAAATAGAGGAGAAGTGTACGTTAGACTTACTTCCAATTGAAATGTCTTCAATGGCCTTAAGTCTCCAGTTCTCATGGTGTTGAGTGACAAAAGGTGAATCTCCTTTCAAAAAAATACGGCACTTACCATTTTCATATCCACTGGGTGTAGTAATGATGAGATGATAATCAAGAAGAAAGGTTATGGCCTCATTCACCACACTCATAGGAAGATTTAAGTATGAACAAATGGATTCCTTGTCGCGATACTTGGGAATCGTAATCATCATGTGAATAGCGGCATAGTACCACTTGGAAAAAAACTTCGCTTGCGTGGCCTCATCTAATTCATCTTTAACAAGAATTCGATTAGACAATAAGGCCCTTTTCTCTCTGGTTTCTTTAATTTTCTTTTTAGTTATCTCGCGCAGCCGCACGCTTGCGGCCTTATCAAGTTGGATGAGTAGAAGGAAGAAATCTTCTTCATCTTGCTGCATATGAAAATAGACACTGGCCTCTGCGGCCTGCTCTAAGCTGAGATGGGAGTTTTGATTTAATACTTGAGAGATATAGGCGGATTGACAATTTAAGGCCTCCGCAAATCTAAGGCGTGATCCGTGCCCTTGGGTCTTTAAGGCCTCTTTTAGATAGTCCTTGTAGTTGTCGAATGAAAAAACATCAAACATATTTCAGTACCTTACAGGTTAAGCTTAAGTCCTGCTTAAATTATACTTCAAAAATTAATTAAATTTATGCTGAAAGTTATTTTTATATGATTTATAAGATTTGCATGGATTGGCCGCCTAAATATTAGTCAGACCGAAGTAATAATTACTGCCTTTCGATAGAGCTCGAAGATCTGATTTAAACTTTTATCTATAGGAGAATTTTATGTTTTTGAAGTCATTAGTCGTTTTGATTTGTTTAACAACCGCTTCAGCTTTTGCTGGTGGAGAAGTTGGTGGGGGAGGGTATCAATATTATTATACTTCTCAAGCTCACTTTAAAGGTGTCAAAAATTTTCTTTCTCAATCTCTTATTTATGCGGATAAAAAAGAACTTGAAGCTCTTGAAAAAAAATATGATGTTCACATTGATTGGATCAAGTTCGCCACTATCATAAAAAACGCAAAATCAAAATCTCTTATAAATGCAAGCAGAGAGAATTCTGATGGGGATAGTGAGCCACTGATTTTTGACTATGATCCATTAGAGGGATCGATCAGTGCTCTTGCCCCATTTTTTGAATTATTTAATAAAAAATCACTTACGATTGAAGAGACCAATGAAATGTCTCGTCTAATCCTACATGAAGCAAGTCATCTTGTGGGTATTGGAGTCAATAACGATGATGAATTATCTATGGCGTTTAGTAAAGACTTGCGCACGTTGATGAATAAGTATTGGTATCGATGCCCTGGCGGAGTTCTAGGAATCCAAAGTTGCCTATCTTACAACGCCCCTACAGAGGAAGTAAAAAATAAAGTTTTAAAAATGGAATATACTTTCTTTTCACCAAAAACATTTTTAAATAAAGCTAAACATGGTCGAATTGCCCATTCAGATAGAGTCGATGTATGGAGGTTGAACTCTGAGTTAAATGCGTATGTGAAGATATTAGCAATGACTAGAGATGAATTCGACGTTTATGAAACTTCCTCTATTTTACCTGGAGATATACTTTGTATCCAAGCAGGCCAATTTAATGTCCAACATCCAGAGGGAACTAAAAAGGCATGGGATATTTCAGAGGATGGAAAAAGTTTAATTGGAGGGGCCTATCATTTTGAAATGAAAAAAATTGGAGAAGTGATAAGCATTCAACTGTTAAAAATAGATAATGGAAGCTTTAAAGTATTGACTGACACCTTTAAGATTTCTCAATAAGTACAAAATATAAACAATTCATTGGTCGGACTTCGGCCGGTCAATGAATTGCTTACCTTAAATAAGACAGTCTACACTCAAAGAGGGATAGTGTTAATTCCTACTATCGCCCCTCCGGAATTTGAAGTTACTGCTTAAAAATGGATGTTGTGCATGTTCCAGTTGAAGACATCTGGCCAATTAATTTGGCAATTGTCACTTGAGCTTCATAAATATAGGTATTATAAGACAGACCATCATTTGTTGTGTAGTCTGAAATTTTTGGTGTTTGCTTGATGTTAATTGATATTTTCATCTTATCAGTTTCGCAATTGAGATAGTGATTTTTAAAACTGCATCCATAAGATTCTTCGGATACTTCACTTCCTTCATGCCCTTTTTTTATGACAAGAATTGATCTCTCTGTACCTAATGAATCACGGGCCTCATGAATAACCATCATATACTTTGATTTACAGTAGGAAGTTTCTTCACAAGAGTTTTCACAGAAAAGTTTTTGCTTCCAGAAATCTGCTCCTTCAATTGACCAAGATTTGCTAGAGAAAAGAAGACAGGTTGTTACAGCAAAGATTAGTTTCATATAGACCTCTCGTTAAAAAATTTAAAGGGCTTTTTCCAGATTTGTTTTTATCAGTGTTCTAGCGTTTTTAGGATTTCTTGGCAATAACTTTGGTCATCAACACTCAGATGATTGAAAGCATTTTTCAACATGAGTTTTTGCGAGATCCAAATCATGGCCGAAATAAACGTTTTCCTTAATTCTCTATTTTTCCCAGTGTGACTTGTGGCGAGAAAGATAGATTTTAATCAGGCACCTCTTTTAGATTGATCATCATGTCAAAAATCTATTCATACGCTTTTATATTGGCGAGTGTATTGCATATCCTACACACAGAACGAGCAAATCAACCGAGAGGAGAATGATATGAATTTAAATGAAAATACAACAAAAGGGAAATGGCTAGAGATGAAAGGCGAAATACAAAAGGCCTGGGGAAAATTGACTGATAATGAACTCGAGGAATCCAAAGGAGATATGAAGAAAATTGCCGGAATCATTCAGCAAAGATATGGCGAGATTCAAAAAGGTTCGAGTGAGAAGCTTGCAGAAATTTTTAAGCGACATGAAGAAAAAAGAGTTTAGGCCCATACTCTATAAAGGAAAAA
>JAGOVS010000137.1 GCA_018060625.1 Bacteriovorax sp.
GGTTAAGGCGGAAAAAACTTTAGTCGGATAAATCAATTAAAGTAATTCCCGACAAAACCGATAAGCTAAAGAGAAACTGTCTTGAATTTCTAATGACTTGGGGGCCATGCTCAATGAAAATGAACTACATAATTATTTTTTGCTTATTATTACAGGCCTGTAGTTTCAGGGTTACAGAGTTTGGACGAGGCCCATCTTCTGAAGAAAATTTTAGCGAATATCGCACAAAAATGAACCACTTTCGTGGGAGGATTTTGGGGAGTGAGCGCAATGCTAATTGCTCAAAAGAACAATTAGATGAAGATTTTAAAAATCTCATGGCAGCTCTGAAAAAAGATTCATGCTCTGAAGAAAATTTCTCTATTGATAAAAATGAATATATTCAAAAGAATTGTCCTAAAATTAAAACAGAAGGACTCATTGATCGCATTGTAAAAAAGACAATTGCAGAAGAGAAAGAAGAAAAGCCCTTAACCTATTTTCAAACAAAGGTTGACCCTGAGTTTTTAAGTTTGGTGAAAGAAGCAGAAGGCTATTTAAAATATTTAAATGCGATTAGTTTGAATGAGAATTATCCAACTAGTGAAAGGGTCGAACTTATTGTCGATTATGTCGAAAATGTATTGATGCCTATTCGTGATCTGGTCGTTATTAAGCGCTCCTACTTAGATAAAGAAAACGATGGGAGTCAGTATTATCAGAAATTACTTCCGGTTATTCCTCAGTCATTTTTGAGCGGACTAAGTAGAGAGGAGTTAAATCTTTTAACGAAAGGTAGTAATCCTTCAAGTCCTACTTATATGGAAGTCGCCGCTGCTTCTAATGGAACATACTATTTAGGATTTTCGGCCGCTGATATTTTTCGTCATGATGTCATGACCCTCATGAAGGCACCAACCTCAAAAAATTATGTCCTTGCTTTGAAGTGGATGACTTTGCATATGATGCTCTCGCAAGTTTTTACCTATAATACTCTCTTGGAAATAAAAGGTGGGGTGCAGATACCAAAATCATGCCAGAACCAATTTAATGGGAATTTACCTTCCGAATTCAACTTTAAGTTTGAAGAGGGCGCAGGGGATGAGCTCATTGAGAAAATTCTTGTAGGTCATGGTTTGACATATCTATCAGAAGACTCGAGCTATCTTGATTATTACTTGGACAATGTTAATAAAAATCCCTTGCAAGAAGGATACAATGGTCTCATTCCTTTTGAAAATTATAAAAATGCTAGGGTTAGTGCCCAAGGTCGCTCTCATGGGAAAACGACTCAAGCTCAGTTTGATGATGTCGCTCACTTTCAAACGGTCATGGGAATCAAAGGAGCAGAAGCACTTAGTGCCTTTAACGGAATAATAGAAAAAAGGAGCAGGGCCTCTGCACTTAAAGAAAAAGTGAATTTTACAGGGATGGAAACTTTTCAAAAAGTTTTAGGCACATTTTCCGCTGATGAAACGGCAGAGATAAAATTGGCCAATGGAGAATCTTATGAGTTCTATCCAGGCAAGCAAAATCTGTCTCCGTATCTTTTAGAGTTAATGCAAGAAAATGGATTAACTGATTACTCCCAACTAATCACTGAGAAAATGAAAAAGAAATTTGTGGGGCGAAAAATTCAAATTGATTTTCCAACGATGTATTCATCCCCGATTTGGAGAGGATGGAGTTTAAAAGTGTTAGCAGATCTTTTTTATAAATATCAAGATCTTCCGATGGATTCAGATCTCTTTCGAGTCTCGAAGAATGCCTGTGAAACACTTAATTTCACTCCAAGAGATCTTTGCCTTAAGGGAAACCCTGTTAAAAATATTTCACTTTTCTTAAATGAGTTTAGAAATGAAAGACAATATATTCCAACAAGGAGATTAGAGGATAAACAATTTCAAAGTGCTTACCCTCTTCTTGGAATGATCTGGACAAGACTTCGTAATTCGACCCCCTTACTGGAGGAGGCTAAACCTTTTGAGCTAAATTTTTTAAAAGAACAAATGTCTGCAGGCAACCCTTGGGCGCGTCTAAAATTAGGTTATATGGTTGCTCTTGATCAACTTGAGCATCAAAGGGAGGGGATACCTCCAGTTTATGAGCGCAATGGCCTTTGGATCACGAAAAATGAAAAAGCTCAATGTGCAAAAGAGAACGTTGATATACAATATAATAAGATTAAAGAAGCGGGGAAGGTTTTAGGTCTTCATTATCCACTCTCATATGCCCATATCGATACATTTCTTTCCTCAAGAGAAAAAGATTTTATTTGGAAAAAAACCCTCGAGGACTTTGATCAGAAAAATTTCCAACTTTTTAATGTTGTAAATGGCAATAAGAATTACTATAAGGCAACAGAGGATTTAACATATAAGACTTTGTTGACCAAAGAAGATGCATTGAAATCAGTTCCCAAAATCAGTCGGGAAGCCCGCCAAGAAATTGAGACTATCGGAAAAGAGAACGATGCAGAGCTTGCGGATTTTTTTCTAAAACTTTATAAATTAAAAGGTCATTTAAAGGAACAGGGGAAAATTTTTGAAGAGTTTTCTTTAGTTAATGGGATTGATAATGATTACAATATTAAGTTGGCATTTTTGGCCATGGACAACTCTTTTAAAAAACCACTCTTTAAAGATTTAATTAGGCAAGCTGCAAGCACTAGAAGATCTCAGCTTTTGACTAAATTGGATCACTTTTGTGGAATGAATATTAATAACCAAGTTGAATTCAAAAATATTTTTTATTCCACAACGAAAGCTCAAAATGAACTTAATCAATTGGCCGGGCTACCAACTGTTCCGGCACAACTCCTTGAAAAAGTTAATGAGATGTCTCCAGACGAATTTAGGGATTTATGGTGGGGGCTAGGCTCAGGCGTGGCTGCGATGGGAGCGATTGTTGTTGGGGGGGCGTGTACCCTTGCTTCGGGAGGCATTTGCTTACCTTTTGCAGCGGCAGGTATTGCGTCCATTGGAATTCAGGTCAAATTAACCACTAATGAATTTGAGCGAGTACTAGAAGCTAAACAAAATGTGAGCCTTGTAAAAGAAATGGAGAATTTGGGGTTTGCTAATCTTGGTAGCACAGACGGTGTTCACCGCAGTTATGCTTGGACTGTGCTTGATGCCATTACTATTTTTCCATTGGTGGGAGTTGCTACGAGGTCACTAACATTAGGACCAAAGTTAATGGCGATTACCGCTAAATCGTATATGCGAAAAACTGGAAAATCCTCTTTTAAAACAGCGATGAAAACAGCAAGCCAAGAAGAAGAAGTCCGTGCTGCTCGGTATTTATTGGGTATAGAAAGTGTCTCTCAAAGTTTTGGTTTAGATAGTAAAAGTATGAATCTGGCCAAAAAGAAAATTGAGAAGATTAGAATTCTTTATACTAGCGGAGAAATAGATTTTGAGACAATGCTTAAACAAATCGGAAAAGTTCTTGATCCCATTAAACGCGCGAAGCTTGCGGCCTCTAAAACGGTTCGTTCTGAACTTGGTAAAGTTGTCGTGAGAGAAGCACCAGAGAGTATTAACCGTCAAACCGCTAAAATGGTTTCTCAATATTTTGGCAATAACCCTAAAGATCTTCTTCGACTTATTAAAAGTTATTCAGGAGATCGCTTAGAAGTGGCTTTTAAAAAAATGGGGCAACTAGAAGCTCGGGAATTAAGTGGAAAACGTATTCCCGTTCTAAGTGCCATCCGCAATTGGTATGTACGTATGAGAAATGAAGCATTGACAAAAAATGCCAGCAAGATAGTACAGATCGAAAAAGATCTTGAAGCCATGAGTTTTAAAGAGGGAGTACTCGAAGCATATATTTATAAAAACATTGACGATTTCACCGAACTTTTCCTTGAGATTCCTCTAAAAAAGAGAGAGCTTCCTTACCTTGCGCTAATTCAAGGGATGCCTGAATTTAATTTTTACAAAGGAAGAAGAATACCATTTTTAAGCATCATGGCCGAAGGGCAAACGATGAAAAAGATTTTTAGGGCAAGAGCTCGATTAGTTTATGAGTCCTATAAGGCGCAGGCACGAATATCTTTAAAGCTTAAACATTTTGTCCAAGCTCAGACAGTCCTCGGTGCCTTTAGAGCTTTTCAGGCCTCCGTTGCTGAGACGGCCGCTCAAAAAAGTGAACAAGAGTCCCTTAAAATTATTCAAGAGTATAATATTTTAGAAGAAAAATTGACTCAAAAACTCTACGAGCGATACCTGCAAAGTGGAAAACAAATGGAATATAAAAACTTTAAAGCAATGGTTGTTAATCCATCTAATCTAGGTGAAAAGGCCCTGGCCGATGCTATCTGGGAATCTGTGCCTCCAGATGAATTAATGGGAATGAAAGAAGTGGCAAGCCTGGCGCATAAAGCGGTTGAAGAGCTTTCTCATTACAATGACATTGATTCGTTTCAAGATTACTACAATGCTTTGAGAATTTTAGTGATTAATAGAAATCCGGCAGTCTTAGATATTCTATAAAGGAAGGGATAAAAAAAGGCCCTCATCAAGAGGGCCTTTTTATTTATTTAAAGAAACATCCCATTTTTTCAAGATCGTCAGCCGCTTTAACCAACTTAGGATCATTACCAGCTTTTGCTCTAATGTGGCGATAGAAAGCAACCTCTGCAGTTGATTTCTCTTTAGACGCTCGTACAGCAACTTCATTTAATAAATCGGCCATTTCGCTCATATATTGTGGATCCATGTCATTTGAGAACATTTTCCAAAATTTATGTGGATTGGCAGGGTCGATAATATTCGCTTTTCCATTTCTGGTTGAAACTTTTATTATAGCAGCAATAAGTTCTTTCTGTTCAGCATTCCCATTTTCATAAAGAGAAAGAAAAAGGGCCATTGTTTTTTCTTCTTCTGGTGATACCGCTTTTGGAGTTACTTTTGAATAGTCCCCAAGTCCAAATCTTTTCATCCGTGAAGCGATGAAAGTATTAAGCTCTGACGGAGTCTTTGGGATTGTTTGATCCATTAGTTTTACAACAGAAGTATTTTTGATGTTGGCCACTGAAAATTTAAAACCATTTTTAGCCAGTGTTTCATTCGTGCATTCAGCACATGTAATGATAACTGATTTTTGCCCGTGTCTATTGGCAAGGTAGATAATATTGTTAATAGCATTAACAACGTCAGATTTTTTGATTTCTTTTTCTGGCTTATCGAGAAGAATTTGAAGCTCTTTGCGAACATTCGCATCAGCACCTGTCACTGGAAGTTTTGAGATAATTTTTGCTAGTTCTTCTTTTGTTAATGACTTTTTTGATCCAAGTGAAGCAAGTGAGGAGCCAACATAGCTCTCAACCATCTTCGCATCATCTCCCTTGATTTGGTATTTACCTAAAAGTTCAACGACCCCACTGCCCGAAAGGAGATAGTCGGCCAATTTAGTGGTTGCAGAAGCAAAAGCATTAGATGATAGATTAAAAGCGAGTGTTAGAACAAAAAAATACTTAAACATGGGTGATTCCTCTCAGTCGTTTAATACTTAAAATTACACATCCGATTTCTCGGATGTTTATTATTTTTCTTTAGTAATGCTAGTGTAATAGAAATGAGAAAAAACACCATTACCCGAGTAAAAAATGCAGGGACTGTGTGAATTTAACTCAAGGCCGCTTTTACCAGTTCGTTGGCCATTTTGCTATCAAATTGACCTTTTATTTTGGGACTTAACTCTTTCATGACTAATCCGGCATTAATTCCAGGATTTTTAGCGATAATATCAGCAATAAATGTTTTAACTTCAGCTTCAGAAAGTTGCTTGGGCATGTAGTCAGTTAAAATTAGGATTTCTCTCTCTGTCTTTTGTCTAAGCTCATTCTCTGGAGGGAAATTCTCTAAAGAGTCGCGAAGCTTTTTGACGTGCTTTATGAGAACATCCATCTCGGCCTGGGGTGCCTTAGAGGTTTTGTTCTCAATGAACATGGCCTTGAGATAGCGAAGAGCATCTAGACGCTCTTTTTCCTTAGCTAGCATTGCTTTTTTTATATCTTCAGTAATTTGCTCCATCATAAACTGGTCCCCTTAATGTCATATTAAAGGCCATTATGGAGCAAAAAAGCATAGCATTCAAGACTAGGCATGATAACGGAGCGTTTTATTATCTGGGCCGATGACTTCCCAGCCGGCCCCTCGCCCTCTCTCAGTTATAGGGGTGATGACTTTAATATTACCTTTGATGGCGACAGAGAGTATGACTTTTCGTAAGGCCATTTTAGCCTCTTGGGCAGCTTTCATGCGTTCAAGATCACCTGGGTTGGCGTTACGTTTATACTTTTTGATTAGGAGGTTAAGGCCGACCTCTACAAGGGCGAGTTGTTCTTCGTCCATTTTCTATTCCAATTGGGCCAAGTCCCATGCAGTTGATTCTAGTCTGAATTGGTGAAATTATTGATCGGAAAAAAAAGAATAGTCAGGAAGTTGATAATTTTTAAGGAGTTAGAAAAAGCCCAATAGTTTATATTGGGCCATGATGTAATGATTTTGGGATTATAAAGATAAATCGAGCGTGCACTTGACAGTGATCGGGGATTCGATCAATAGAATTCGGCCATCAATAGTGTCTATTTGGTCTTTTCTCGGGTCAGCTCCATTTAGGATTGCCGAAAACGAATAGACATCATTACTGGTTTTTTTAAAAGTTTTAGAAATGGCCACTACAGAAATTGTTTTTTCAGTGAGTTCAGCCCCTCCGTCTAGTGAGAAATGCTCGATAAGATTTAAACTGAATTGTTTCTTGGCGGCATTAAAGACGACTTTATCTACAGATTTTTCTCCATTTCTTGAAAGAACCTTATAGGTATTAAGAGATAGAGTTTTTTTATCAATACTGATTTCTAGGTCAACATTTCCTACGCCATTTTCACTTACGACTCCTGCCATTCCTTTAAGTTGAGTACGACCTGAAGCAGAAGAACATTCAATGTAACCGCCACCATTATCACCGGCGAATGAAGAGAAAGTTGAGAGAGTAAGAAGTGTAGCGATAAATAATTTCATTATTGGACTCCTTGTTTTTTTT
>JAGOVS010000138.1 GCA_018060625.1 Bacteriovorax sp.
TGAGGTATTATCCTATTGTTATTGATCGTTTTTGTACTCTCTCTTCGCAGCTATAGTAGAAGTCTAGAATAGAAAGTCCCATTTACTCTCTATCAGAGAGAGGTAGCTCTTCATCCCTGGGATGCCTTAATGATTAATAATGTGGGGGTTGAACTATTTCGCCAAAATCATCCCTTAGAGGCCGAACCCTATTTTATCAAGGCCATAGAAATGAACTCTCATTGGCCGGTGGCCTGGAATAATTTAGGAGCAGTAAAGGAGCGACGATTAGATTATTCAGCGGCCTTATCTCTATATAAAAGGGCGATTGAGCTTCAAAGTTACCCACTGGCCTATGAGAACTATGCTTCACTTCTGGTTAATTTGGGACAAAATGAAAAGGCTTATTACTTTTTAAAAGAACAAGCCTTGCCTCTCTATGGACGAAATCCAACATTATTAGATTTGTGGGAAAAACTAAAAATGAAATCTAGGGTGCCATAGAAGTGATCTGTATTCTTTATCCATGTAATTAATAGCTGTATTGGATGAGAACTTTACTTCTGGGTTAATCTTTATTCATGAAAATTTTGTCTTTTTTCTCTTTTAAGAGAGTCTTGTTCAATCAAATTGTGTTGGGGGTGGTTTTCTTTTTCTCCTTGAATACTCAATCCTATGCTCTTCCTCAATGCCCAAAGCTTATGACCCAATTTCTTACTAAGAGTGCAGACTTAAAGAAAGCTCCACCATCCTTTGATCATTGGAGTCCAAAGGATTTTGCCAAGGTGACTCCTGCCCATTTTTTGCCTCAAAATTATATTGAGGAGATTGAAAAAAAATTAGGGCCAATTCAAATGACTGTAGAGAAAAATTTTGAGCAAAAAAGAAATATTTTTTCACTTTTTGGAAACCAAACTCCTTCCTCATGGAAAATGACTATACATGCAAAAAATCAGGATCCTTTTATTACGTGTTTCTTTATCATCTCCCCAAGAGATGATCAGCATATTTTCCTGACAGGTCTAGAGCTTCTTGATCCTTTGCCAAATTTGAGAAACCTTCGGACCCATCTTTCCCAAGACGGCAAGGGGCTCCCATTCGGAGTATTCCAACATTTAAAAAGACAGTTGATCTTTTTTCTAAAGGCCGGAGGATTTAATAAAATAAAAGCAACACCTCAGACGTATCTTGTTTCAAAACTTTATCGGAAAATGTTGGGATTTCGTCCAATGAATCAAAAAGCTGTGGAAACTTATCGGATGCTTGATGAGCTTTATAAAAATTCCAGGCCATCTTTTGAGGAAATGAAGCGATTGACTCCCATGGAGATTTTTTCCAGATCCCTTGGAGATCATCGAATCAATAATGCGGAAAGACCGTTTGATGAAGTGTTAAAAATTGAGCAAGAACTAAGAGAAAATCCAGCTCAGTTTTTTGAAAAGAATCTACCCCTTTATTCTCCTGTGGATAGACGACTAGTTGGAGTTATTTACCAGTCTTATAATGAAAAAAAAATCTACTACTTTTTAGAGGATTCAGTTCCTCTGAAAATCATTAATTGGAAAGATTTGCTTGAGAGTTATTCGCTTAGCCTAGAACTGGATATTTAAAAACTAGACCAGAAGCCACAGGGGGGCTTCTGGTCTTTTTAGTGTCTAATAAAAAATTACTCTTGTGGCTTATTATTAAAGAAGGCGTTCACTGATCTACCGTCCATAACACGCACATGAAGTAAAACTTTATCAGCATCGAGATTTTGCGGAATTTCAACTTCGTAACTAAATGGCACCATCACCTTAGGGCAATTAGCTTTGATTTGTTTAAGTTTCGGCAAAATAGAAAAGGTATCAATTCCATTGTCTTTCACCAAAACTTCTTTCAGTTCAAAGCAATCACTTGGGTTGCTTCCTTTGAGGAAAATTTTTCGAGTTCCCTCTTCTCCCTTAGTAATTTCTTCAACATTGGCATAAATATTCTCATCAATTGAATGACTAGTGGCCTCAGTTATGGCCATTTTGCTTTTCTTTTCCCACGTTGTATTTTCATTTACAGAGACTTGGTAATTTCCTCTATCAAGAACACCAACATTTATATATTCAACATAAGGAACAATGACTTGCGCACAAAAACCAAGGCCCGTTTGATTTTTAATCGCCTTGACTTCAACTGAAATTTTACCATCTTTTAATGAAACACTTGATCGCGGTGCCTTATAACATAGATTTGGCAAAAAACCTGTAACAACAAGTTCTGTATTGTCATTACTATCAAATCCAGCTGGAGTGTAAACATGATCAACTGGTACATTAGCTTCAATCGAAGTAGGAGCAGCAAAACTCAAAGTAGGAAGCAGTGCCATTACAAGTAGTAACTTAGTATTTAATTTTCTCATAAACCCTCCTTTGGGTATTTCATTTATTCTTTATGTGAATTTTATAAGTCCAAAGAGATAAAAATAACCTGATTTAGCACAGGTTTTGATGAGATAGTTCTCATTAAAACATCTTAATGGCAACTGTGGTCTTTTGAGAGCTAAAGTGCTAATAAATAATGAATGGGGGATTAATAATGAAAAAAAATATTCAATGGGTTGCTTTAACATGCGTACTTTTTTCGAATCATCTCTTTGCTGCTCAGTACAAAAGAGAGCCAGAGTCGTGTTTCCCAATTTCCAAAACGACGTATGAAGCTGGTAATAAATCAGTAACTGGACTTTCTGAAAGAGAGTTTAATCAAATTATCGATAACGCTGCCAATGTGATCACTCCTGAAATTAAAAGATTGCTGAATAAAAATTTGATCATTGAAAAACGATGGGCCGATGCTACCGTTGATGCTTTTGCCACTCGAGATGACCAAAATAATCCAGTGATAGTAGTGAACGGAGGACTTGCTCGCCATCCTCAAATGACGAGGGATGCATTTCTTTTGTTAATCTGTCATGAAGTTGGACATCACTTAGGAGGGGCTCCGAAAATGCTCAGAGGGAATTCTAACCTTAGAAGTTGGTCATCAGCAGAAGGACAAGCAGACTATTATGCAACTTCGAAATGCTTGCCGCTTTTTTTTAAGTCAGGTTTAGATAATAAATCAACAGAGGGTGATTTAGACCCAAATGATTATAAAATGGCCCTCGCCAAATGCCGTGATAATACTTGTGCAAGAATTACTTTAGCAGGTCTAGCTGCAAGTAATATGTTTTCTTCTTTAGTTGACGGTACACCTGAACCAAAATTGACAGTAAGTGATTCAACGAGAGTGGAGAAGACTCTTTATAAACACCCAAATCCTCAGTGTCGATTGGATACGTATTTGTCTGGGGCATCTTGTGAACTTGGCCCAGAAGAACCTTTTGACTCCGTCGATCCTAAGGTTGGTGCATGTGTGAAAGATTCTGGGGCAAGACCATCGTGCTGGTTTCAATTAAAAGATTTTTAAGATTGACGACAGAATTGGGCCTTGGCGACTTCTTCGCCAAGCTCAATTCTTTGACTTATGATTTTTGCTATTTCTTCAAAATGCTCGCGTGTGATTTTCTCCTCTAAGATAATGGGCTCACCAATGACGACAATTATTTTGGAAAAAGGTTTGGGAATCCTGAACTGATCCCAGCTTTTCTTGATCACCCAGGCATTCGTCGCAAAGGGTGATAGAGGAAGTATGGGGCAATGACAAAGTTTAGCTATTTCAATGATACCTTTTTTTGAGATATGGGGAGGACCATTGGGGCCATCAACACTTATGGCACCGGGAAATCCTTTTTTCATGTTTTTGACAATTTCAATCATGGCCCTTTTTCCACCGCGAGTTGAACTGCCCCGAGCAGGAAGATGGCCAAGTTTTTCGCAAGTAACAGCGACTAATTCCCCATCATTGGATTCAGAAACCACCATAGCGAAGCGCTCACCAATGTGTGAGAAGATGGCTCCAATAAGATTTTGATGCCAAAGAGCATAGGCAAAAGTGCGATAGGGGCCATGGTTAAGGGCCTTTTGCTTATTTTCAATTCCAATATACTCGTAGCGGTAGGTAGAGTTTAAAAGGTGAATCAAATAATAAATAAGTTGGGCGACTATTTTAGTTAACATATTTTAGTGTTAAGGCACAGTTGTTCTTAGCCATCCCGTCAGGGAGTAGCGTTCATCTTCGGTGGGTTTTACTTCATGATAAATTTGATTACTTAAAAAACAAACAAATTTCCCGGCAGTAGGAAGCAAGTCAATTTCTACTTCCTCGGGGTGGTCTCTTTTATAGAGGCGCAGCTCGCCTCCTTTTCTAGGAGAATTTAAGTAGGTAATCACTGTAATCAAGCGCTCGTTGTTGTTTGCGAACTGATCAAGATGCTTTTTGTAAAAACCATCTTGCTCATACCGAGCAAAGTGCCCTTCAAATTGCTTTAAGCCGAAATAGAGCTCTTGATTCAGAAGAAGCATGAGTTCATTAACCTTGTCTAGATATTGACTTTGAGCTTCCGATTGATTTTCGGTGAGCCAGAAAATGGAATCAGTTCTTATGTCAAAGGCCTTATGTTCTAGATGGCCCTTGCCTATTTTTGCCATTTTTAAAGGGAGCGCCTTTACTTCGTCAAGTAGTTTTTGGCAATGTGTTGGATCGATAAATGAGTCATAGGTAAACCAACCCTTTTCGATTAATGAAGAAATCAGCGCTTCTTTGTTCATTATTGAAAGCTATCTTAGAATTTTTTAGAGATCAATGCTAGTATAGTTAAAAAAATGACAGGAGTTGAATTTTGACTGCTCAATTATCATGGTGGATTGGTTTTCACGTATTTGTCTTTATTATGTTGGCACTTGATCTTGGGGTTTTTCACCGCAAGGATACTGCCATTTCTGTAAAAGAATCCCTTTTGTGGACCGTTGTGTGGATTGCGATGGCCATGCTTTTTAATCTGGGAGTTTATCAATTCATGGGGCATCAAGAAGCCTATGAATTTTTGACTTGTTATGTTTTAGAAAAGAGTTTGAGCGTAGATAATATTTTCGTAATGACAATTATTTTTGGTTATTTCAAAGTTTTGCCTCATTTTCAGCACCGTGTTTTATTCTGGGGGATTTTAGGGGCATTAATCATGAGAATTCTTTTTATTGTTGGTGGTGTGAGTTTGATTTCGCACTTCCATTTTATTCTTTATATTTTTGGAGCTTTCTTAGTTTACACGGGAATAAAAATGCTTTTTGCCAAAGATGAAGAAATGAATCCTGAGCATAATTTCATTTTTAGAGTTTCAAAAAAATATTTTAAGATGACTCCTGACTTTCATGGAAAAAATTTCTTTGTGAAAATTGATGGTGTTAGCTATATGACGCCTTTGTTTTTGGTTTTATTGATTATTGAATCTACCGATGTCATTTTTGCTTTAGACTCAATTCCCGCAACTTTATCAGTTACAAAAAATCCCTTTATTGCTTATACCTCAAATATTTTTGCTATTTTGGGTTTGCGTTCACTTTATTTTGCATTCGCCGGAGTTCTTCCTCTGTTTCGATTTCTCTCATATGCGCTTTCAGCGGTCTTAATTTTTATTGGGGTAAAAATGTTGATTGCCGACTTTTATGAAATTTCAACAGGACTCTCTCTTGCAATAGTGTTGGGGACAATCGCCCTTTCTGTCGTTGCTTCTCTCTTGATTCCAGAAAAAAAAGCACTTAAATAGATTTTAAAAGCTTGGTGGCGATTGGGTTATCAATGGTTCGTTTGGAGCTGATAACCCAATATTCTTCTATGATATTAGGGAGAGTCCCCAATTTATAAAGAATTTTATCTCTTACCAGATTGAGTGCTGCGATGTCAGGTAAAGCGGCCACTCCTGCACTTTGTGAGGCAAAAATTTTCATCAAAGAAGTGTCTTGAGTCTCAAGTTCACTGAGAACTTTTATTTTTTTCGAGTCAAAAAAATAATCGAGATCGTGTCGCAGTTTTGAGTCATGAGTCGGTAGAATCATCGGAATACCTGAAAGAGATTTTGGAAAGTTCTTCTTACATGATAAAAATTCCTTAGTCCCATAGATAGAAACTGGTGCTTTGACAAAAGACTGAGCACTCATGTTTTTATCTCGCGAAAAATTTCCTGATTGATTAGAAATAAAGCAATCAATATTTCTATTAAGTAGTTCTGTTGTGAGTTCTTCTTGAGGGCCTTCAATGATACTTATAAAGCAGTCTCCCAAGGTCCGCGCCTTCTGGGCGATTTCCCAGACGATTTGCTTAGGGATGCTGTCTAGAGCTCCCAGTTTCAGGGTGATCTTAGTCGTGTAGGATTTTTTCTCTACGACTTGAAGCAATTCTTGACCTAATGATGAAATGTCATTGGCATATTTTAAAACAACTTTGCCTGCATCTGTTAAGAGTAATTTTCTATTTTTTCTTTCAAATAACTCAATTTGCAATTCTTCTTCGAGTTGTTTAAGTTGAGCACTTAAGGCCGGTTGGCCAATGAGAAGTTTTTCAGAAGCTTTTGAAATGCTCCCACAGGTAGCAATCTCTTTAAAATAAATGAGATGATGATAATTAAGCCATTTCATAACTATTTTATCTCCGTCATATTGTTTTTATCTCATGTAAGTTTAGATTAAAAGTCTCATAAAATGATTCAATTAAAACGAATTATTTCTACCTTATTATCGATTTTAATAAAATATTTATTTCGAAGAGAATTTACAGATGTTCTAAAAAGACTTTTCAGGAGGATTGAATGAAAGAATTAACGAATCGAGACCTTTTGGCCATCACTCAGGCCAATTCGGCACCTATGCTCTCCATTTATCTTTCTAGGGATTCAAGCTTAGATATGAGGACTCTTAGTGAAAAATGGAAGGATTCCTCGAGTAAAGCGGAAAATTTGTTACTAAAAGATTTCTATATAGTTGAGTAAGAAACTCTGGAGAAGTCAGGCATGTTGTGCCTGCGCTGGTATTATTTTAAAAAAGCTTTAACATGTAGTGATCAATTCTTTGGAGTGATTATGTACTTGTCTAAAT
>JAGOVS010000024.1 GCA_018060625.1 Bacteriovorax sp.
GCCATTGCTGGATCGTTATAAGTACCTCGATCCTTGCGAAGTCGTTATCTCGCTTGAAGACTACAAGGCTTTTTACCCTGAAGTCGATATCGATCTCTTTATCGTAACAGATACCAATTCACTAGAGAGAATCGGCGATGGACTCAAGGCCCTCGCTAAAAATGCAGTGAACCATCTCTTTGTTGACCACCACCCTTGTTCAAAATCGGTAATGGCCAATAACTGTATCGACACAACTAAGGCCGCAACTGGCGAGCTTGCCGGAGATCTCATCAATGCACTTGGGGTTAAACTTACTCGTGAAATGGCCCTCCCTCTTTATACTGCCGTTCTCATTGACACTAGCTGCTTTCGTTACCCAACCGTAACTGGTAATACCCATCGACTTATTGGCAACTTGATGGATACTGGAGTTCGTCCCCCCCATGCCTATAATATGATTTACGGGACAAAAAAAATTACTTTCATGAAATTGCTTGGCAAAGTTCTGGCGTCTGCTCATACCACTAAAGATGAAAAGATAGCTTGGCTCACTTTATCTGAAGATATGTTAGAGAAATTTCATGTCGACACTGAAGACACTCACGCCTTCATTAATCATTTACTTGTTTTAGACAATATAAAAATTGCCGTCATGTTTAAGCAAATGGGAAACCAAATAAAAATCTCTTTGCGCTCAATTGGTGATGTTGACGTCGGAGTCATGGCAAAGGCCCTTGGTGGTGGAGGTCATGATCACTCTGCTGCGACCATTGTTGAGGGAGCTTTAGAGACTGTCGTCAAATCAACCATTGATAAATTGCAATCTCTTCTTGAGGCCACCGAAAAATGCCCCTTGCCTTAATTTCCATTTAAGATTTTATCTAGTGTCTCTCTTTCGCGAGGATTAAAATTAAAGGCTCCCTTAGAGAGAACTGATTTTAATTTTTCTTGAGTATTTGGGTCTTTAGGATCGTTAAGTTTCACATCGCTCATAAGTAAATGGGCCTCTTTCAGTCCATCCTTGCCTTCATTAGCTGCTTGCTCGGGGCCCAACTCCTGACCTTTACTGGAAATCTCAGATGTTAATTTTTTAGCCTTTTCACTCATAAAGCCGGCCCCAAGCTGCTGGGAATTTTGCTTTAAAATTTTAGATTTTGCCGCATTAGAGGTTTCAACATGAGCGGCAATTTTTTCTCGAACTTCCCGCTCACTGATTGGCCCTTTCTCAGAGATTGCACCGGCCGCACGCTTCTTTGCCTTCCCCGCCATTTTTTTGGCCGGGCCGTCTGCTTGAATAACACTTTCTTTTGAAGAGAAGATTTTCATAGATTAGTCCCCACGATCTCTATTACAATGATAACAAAAAAATGAATTAATGCAGACTAGGCAAGGAAGCACCCAGTATGACCGACCTAAAAGATCTCCTAAATGCTCATGAGACCGTTATTTTTGACATGGATGGAACCATTGTAAACACCGAACCACTTCATGCTAAGGCCGCAGTCATAGTTCTGCAGTCACGAGGCTATGATATTGACCTGGAAGCATGCCTCGACCAATTTTACGGAATGACCGATACTGCCGTTTTGAAAATAACTTGCCCGGAACTCAATGAAGGCCAAATCCAAGAGGCCATAGAAGAAAAAAATAAACATCTCTTAAATATTTTTCTAAAACTTTCTGAAGAAGAAAAATCCCAATACATCACTCCAGGTCTCTTTGATTTTCTTAGAACATTACGAAAAGAAAAAAAATCCATTGCGGTGATCAGTGCAAGTGAAGATATTATAGTAGAGAAAACTCTAGAATGTTTTGCAATTGACACTTTCGTTGATTTACAAATGGGCAGAAACCAAACAATTCTTACCAAACCTCATCCAGATCCTTACTTGGAAGGTATGAAACGCCTAAACGCTCTTCCCCACAAGACACTCATCTTTGAAGATTCACCTACTGGACTACAATCAGCGATAGCAAGTGGAGCTAATGTCATACGCATTATAGGCTTTGCTCATAATCAAGACGTTCTTCATACCAAAGAAATTAAAAATTTCCATTTTTAACAACTTACATTCATTCACTTCTTAAGCGCACAAAAAAGAGGCACTTTTCCATAGACAGGAAGAAAGCCAACACCTGAAAAACACTCAATGCTTCGCTTGTGTTGATCTCCATACGCAAAACACTTAATCTACTTCAAGTTCAAAACGTTTGTGAGTTTTCTGTTGTACGTATTGTAGAAGTTGAAACAAAGTTGTTAAGAAAGCTTGCGACAAGATTTTGGGAATATTATTATGACGAACTTTTTATCTGGAACAAAAACTCTACTCCTTACTTCTTTATTAACACTCGCTCTCTTTTCTACTTCATGTGGAAAAGGCGGGGCCGGATCTTCAAACATTCAAGTTCCTGGCGTCTCTCAATCGGCCATTACTCTTAATAATGATTCTGTTTTAATTTCGTTTGTTTTTAGTGGCATCCAACTTGATGGTGGACTTCGTTACAATATCCCAAAATACCCAAATTCTTATATCGAAATCTCTCCTGATCTCCAGTCATCAGGAACGCTTATGTCAATTAATGTGGCCATTGAAGACGTCGCAAATACATCGCTGCAAAATCTTGACCCTCAAACTCTTCCTGGAGGAAGGGCCCTTCCCGGAGTTGCTTCAGGACGTTTGCCGGCCGTTGCTTTTTCAATTGAGAAATTTCATGGCATGAGCTTTTATGTAGGTCCAAAACTTTTCGGAGTTTTTGTGCCACTTCACGACCTAGGAATTGGTACTTCTATTATTTCTGCAAGATATTACGCTGGAAAAACGAGAGTTGGAAATCTTTCGATAGTCGGTGTAGATGAAAATGGCGAAAATGCCGGTTTCTTGCTAATGCTCGACTTAAGTGGTGCTGCCGCTCAAAAAACTCTTAAGGCAGCTGTCAATTAATCAAACTTACTTCCAAGTATTATTCACCTCAGTCAACAAAACCCCGGTGTTCATCCGGGGTTTTGTTTTTTTATCTATTTTTTGCTGAGAAGAATAATTTGCCAGTGATTCTTAGTGCTCGAATCATTTCTTAGTTCAATAAAGACAGGTTTCATTTTTTTTTCAATATCATTATTGACATAAAATTTACTTCCCAGAACATTGATCAGATTATAAAGCCCTTGATGATTTTCAGTATCAATTAGATATTTTAAAAATATAAGTCCGACGGGTGCCTCTGCGCTGCCTAAATTATCATAGGCCTTCATGTCATTTAAGGCCTGTCTGGTTTGAAATTTTTTAATAGGAACAGAGAGATCGGCTACCATTTGTGAAGTGAATTCAAAATCATCTCTAAAATTATCCATGTTAAGAAATAGTTGCTCTAACTTGTGCAATTGTATTTCTTCTAAACACTTTTCAAATTCTGATATTTTAGGCTTTTCTACCTCAACGATTTCCATCTTAACAGGCTCAGGAGTTGGAGCTGCAATCACTTTTTTAACGACCTCTGCTTTGGCAGGAGGTGCCTGCTTAACTTTTATTTTTGGGGTTTTCACCAACTTCACTTCAGGCCGTGGAGGTTTTAGCGCAACAAGAAAATCGCTTAATCCTTTTACGTCAAATTCTTTTAAGGCACCAGGAAGAAAAAGATCCCCTTGAAGATAGCGACTATTTGATTTTCTAAGATGAGAATAAATAAGGGGAAATTGTTTGCTTAGGTGTGAATAACGAATTTCTTTAGGCGTGAATATTTTCACATACCGCCGAAGACAATCCTCTCCCATACTGCGATGATTGATAACATTAAAGGCATTTGAGGATTGTATCAATTCACTGGCCTTGTCTAAATAGGATGCCCCATAAAGACTGTCTGTTTCAGAACATAGATTCTGAATTAATTCAGTATCTTCATAACAAAGACTCCCCAGGGCCTCTTTGAGCTCATCGATGGATAAACTTCGACAATTCATTTTCTTTTCATAGCACCAATCATGCAATCTTGTATGTATTGGATCAAGCGACAAGGATGTTGAATGTTGAAAGTTTTGCATCCAATCACTCATTTCTTTTTTACTGAATGAATTTATTTGAGCTTTAGAAATTTCATTAACAAACTTTCCAAAAACACGTTCTTGAAATTTCTTCATATCATCAGACTGTGGACGACATTTTTTAAAAACATCGTCATAACTTAAAGAGCATATATTCTTACTAGCTCCAAATTCCCTGGCCACTTTATGATGAATTTTAAGCGATTCAAAAAGATAACTGATAGACAAGAGTCTATATAGATAGCGGATATAATCAATATTTTCACCTAAAACAATATCGGGGCAGTTGGATTTATCAATTATTTTTTTAACCCAAAAATCGTGAAAATCGAGGGCCTCAGGTTGAAGATGTTCATCAAAATAATGAGTCAAGAATTGATCATCTAACAACCAAAGCTCTCCACTCTCGCGATTAAAACTTGAACTAGGATCCAGGGGGCCATAATAAAGACTTGTACGCTTTTCCCCCAGGAATAAACTATGATAATACTGCTCAAGAGAATCCTTCTCACTTAATTCTTGATTCACTTTTGCAGCGGAGATTGTCGGCAAAAGTGAACTGAAAATGAGTATCCAATTTAAATATTTATTCATCATTTAATTAAACCAAAACAAACTCATACTAGGAATATAGGTAATTAAGATTAAAGCAATAACTAATAAAACTAAAAAGGGAATCGAAGCACTATATAGATCAGTGATCGGTTTTTTAAACCGATTACTCGCTATAAAGAGATTTATTCCAATAGGAGGATGGAGATAACCAATCTCTAAATTTGTTAAAAAGATAATGGCCAAATGTACTGGATCAACCCCAAAATCCAGAGCGACTGGTATGATGAGTGGAACGACAACAATAATGGCACTAAAAATATCCATTACGCATCCGACTATCAGAAGAAAAATATTAAGGAAGAACAAGAATGAATATTTATTAGTGAGATAAGTTTTCATAAGAGCGAAGATTTTCATCGGGACATCTTCATCAACCATATAATTGGTAAAGGCCAAGGCACAACACAGGACAAGTAATATTCCACTCACTAAACTCATTGTTTCAATACAAACGCGGGGAATATCTTTAAAGAGATTTAAATCTTTATAGACAAATACTTCAATAATAAAAATATACAGAGCTGTAAATGCCGCTGCTTCTGTCACGGTTACATACCCACCGTAAATTCCAACTAAAACCGCAATTGGCAATATGGCCTCTAGCCAGGATTCTCTTAAGGCCTTTAAAAAATGTTTCAGTATGAATTTCTTTTTCACTTCATTTTTTGGACTGTTGTACACGGACCAAAGCGAGAGGATAAAAATGATAAGAAATCCTGGAACAATTCCCGCCTTGAAAAGCTTGTCGATATCAACTTTGGCCATCAAACCATATAAAATAATCGGAAGCGAGGGAGGAAAGAGAAGTCCCAACGAGCCAGAGGCGGTGATTGCTCCAAGCGTATATTTTTCTGAATAGCCTTCTTTCAGAAGAATTGGATATATAACTCCACCCAAGGCAATAATTGTAACTCCAGAAGCTCCCGTAAAGGCCGTAAAAAAAGCACAAACAATTAACGTTACGATAGAAATTCCACCTGGAAGCCAGCCAAGTCCAGTCTCAGCTAATCTCATCAGTCTTTTTGGAGAATGACTTTCTGCCATCAAGTAACCAGCAAAAGTAAACAAGGGAATTGTCATCAAGGTTGGCGCTGAAGAAATGCGGTACATCTCTTGAGCAACTGCTGAAACCTCTACTCCTGAAAATGAAAATGCGACGAGGGCCGCAAGTCCCATAATGATAAAGAGTGGAACTCCTATGCTGGCCAAAAGACAAATAAAAAGAGTTGCCATCCATCCATTCATACATCACCTACTTTTTTCTCAAAAGTTAAAATAAAAAGGGTGAAAAAACGAATAGCAATTAATCCCAGACCAAAAGGAATCATGGCCACTAGATATCCACTTTGTAATCCCCAAAACTCACTTTTACTAAATTCCATCTCAACTTTAGTAAAATCGATTCCCGACTTAATCATCCAAATAAGTACCAATCCAGAAGAAAATAATATTATTCTGTTTACAATAAACTTCGCATGGTCAAATTTTTTTACTTCGAGATACTTACTGATGAGATCAATGCCTATGTGATTCCCTCGCCCCGTCGCTACGACACCTCCCACAAATGTCCCCAACAGGACAAGATGTCGTACAAATGGATCAATCCAACTTAAGTTAATTTGAAACCAACGAAGAACTATACTAAGCGAGCTGCAGGATAGAATGGCAAGAATACTGAGCACTAAAATCCATGAAGAAAATTTCTCAATGGCCCAATCTAATTTTTTTATGGCAACCATAAATCTCCCTTATTTTTTGGCCAATTCTGCATCTAATTTCTTTAATGCTTCTTCTGAAAATAGCTGTCCTTTCAATTTTTTTACGATCTCTTGTCTATAACCTTTAGCCACTTTAATATCTGCATCGCTAAATTTAATAAACTCAATTTTTTGAGACTTCATGCTATTAAAGGCCTCTGCATTATCTTTCGCATTTGTTTGATTTATTTCATTCTCATATTTCTTTGATATTTCAGAAACAATTTTTTGATCAATTGGCGAAATCTTAGACCATGAGTCTGATGTGATAACAAATGCACCAACAGAATAGGAAATTGGAAAATCGACAACATATTTTATTTTGGTGTTCCACTGAAGTGAGATAATCCCTATCCCGGGAGCATAAGCTGCATCAATGACTCCAGTTGTGAGCGAAGACAGTACATCGGGAAGAGCAAGAGGAACACCGATAAGCTTCATTGACTCAAACATGGTGTTTACGACCGGATCTCCTTCCCATGACCAAATTTTTAAGGATTTTATCGCCTCTAAATTCTGAACTTTTTTCTGAGATACCAGATAAATTTGACCAATTTCAAAAGTTGCTAAACTTTTGAATTTTTTCTTCTCGAAATTTTGATTAAAAAAAGGCGTAAGCCCCTGCAATGTTTTAAGCGCTTTCTCATTATTGTTATTAAAAGTATAAGGTATCTCCATAACCCTTATGTCACCATTTATATCACCTAATGTTTTACCGGTAAAAATGCCTCCCTGTAATTGGCCAATGCGTATTTTGCGAAGGACATCTTGCTCATCGCCCTGAGATCCACCATAGTAAATTTTAATTTCAACATTTCCTTTGGTTGAATCTTTAATTTCTCCAGTCATTTTCTTTATAATTTTTGCCCAACCTGTCCCTTCAGGAACAAGAACTCCTACTTTAATGGGGGCTGCATGACTAAGTGCTGAAGTTAGAAAAGTTATAGAGGCGAGGATCGTAAATAAACTCTTTGTCATGATGTTTCCCTATTTAAAAAAATTGTTTTTGATATTTATTCATTAACTCGAAACGTTTTAGTGCTAAGCTTTGATAAAATCGAAGATGCGTCTCTCGACTCCATGATGCCTCTTTACCCGATCCATTAGGATAAATGTGATATCCATTAAATTCGACTTGTCTGCTGTTAAAAAGTTCTAATTGCTGGTCAAACCCATCCTTATCATTCTGTGGGATAAGGTAGTATTGCATATAACTCGAACGAATCAGCCAATTATGAGGATGATTTTCCATGGCCTTAAGGAAAATCTCTTTTCCTTTTTCTGGATTTCCTCCTAGCATCTTTGGTCTTCCCGCCTCATATGCTCCATAAAAAACATCACACGTTCCATAATTAATTTTTGGATCCTTCATGCAAACCCAATCAAACATAGCCTTGGCCACGGGAAGTTGGGCAACGAGAGAAATATTATCTTTTTGAAGATTAATGAGTGCTGCAAAAGATTGGGCCGTAAAAAGAATCAATTCTAGATCTCTTTTTTCAGCGGTTAAGCGTTTATCCAAAAAATGCATGATTCCTTGTGGCTCATTGATTTTTGCGACGAGATCCGCAAGTTCGATTTTATGAATTTTTAAATAACGTAACCCAAAATGTAGAGCACGGGTGTAATTAAGTAAGGCTTGAGATCTTCCGGCCTCCGTTTTTAACTCCCCCCACTCCTCATTTAACATATCCGTCTCATTTACGGCAAAGGCATAACCCGCATAACCTTTGGTTAATGTCGAAAGAATATTTTTATTCTCAGGATCTTCTGAAAGTAAACCTTCTACTAACAACAAGTTTCCGGGAACTCCGTATTTGAATATTTCGTAATTCGACTCCGTCTCTAGATTATTACTCGCACTATATAAAAGCCCAGAAGATCCATTGACGGCTATTTGATGAAGAGAGCAAGATGACAATATTAAACAAACGAGTGCGAGGGGTATAAGTAGGCACGGCCTCTTCATAGTAGCGTCCTTGTCAGGCATAATTAAACTGGTTCCAAAGCTCTAGAATGACCTATATTTCAGCCATTTACAACACTCAACACGCAGTCAATCTTTGCCTCCCGCATGCCCTCTAGTTAAATGCCCAAACTTATGCTATAATTTGCTTAAGAATTTATCCCTGTTTCCGATATGCACAAGTAATTCAATCGGAAATAGTTCATAAAGGAGAGCGTATTGAAAACACCTTTTAAACAGAGGTAGCCATTTTTCAAACCGCATGCACTGAGAAGCCGTCTCATTGTTATTGGTTAAAAAGGTTGCCCCAAAATGGCCATAAGGCCTTAAAGAAACCTGATGAACCCAACAACGAATTAACAATGAGGACGATTATGACGACTGAAAATCAAAACACACTTTTACCTAAAAAAACGACAACCTCTCAAGCCGAAAATTCAAATAGAATGTCTTCTCTCCTTGAAGAAAGAAAAGGGAATGCGGTTAAGCCCTTAAGCTTAAGGCCAAATCGTTCTGTAAAAAAGAATACGAGTCTTAAGCCGTTGGGTCTAAGAAGTCGTTAATCCTTTTTTGACATTCACTGAGTGAGTGTTTCGTGGTGAATTCAATCTTGAGCTTAATCCTTTTGCTCTTTGATTTTTCACCACGAAGAATTTCGACTTGAGACTTAGAAATGCCAAACAATTCGGCGACTCTTAATCTAATGGCTTCATTGGCTTCACCCTCAACGGGTCTCACTCGCGTTTGAATCACCAGCACCCCTTCTGGGCCAATAAACATTTTCTCCACTTTAGATGCTGGTTTAGCGTAAACTGAAAATTCCATGATGAGGGCCTTAAGAGACTCTTCATTCACTTGAAAATTAAGTTTTTTGGATATCAAATACTCTTTGAGAGATGCAATCAAAAATATCTTCTCCATTCAACTCCCAGGATGTTATTTAGCTCGCAAACTAATTTATCCAAGGGTAAACCGACTACGTTTGAATAACTTCCATTTAATCGAGAAATAAACGTTAAACCTGGTCCTTGAATTCCGTAAGCCCCGGCCTTGTCCAACGAATCGTTAGTGGCAAGATAGTTTTCCATCAATTCAGCATCTATCTTATTAAATGTCACTTCTGTTGAATCATAAAACAAATGTTCTCTCTCTTTTTTTGTTTTTAGATCCTTGTAAAAAAAGCTAACCCCAGTAATCACTTGATGGCTTCGATCAGAGAGTTCAGAGAGAATTTCCCGAGCTTCATTTTTGTCTTTAGGTTTTCCATAGATTTTTCCATCAAGAACGACAATTGTGTCTGAAGAAATAACAAAGGGGAAATTTTTATTAACGAGCTTATCCATTACCGCATGGGCCTTCTGAGAAGAAAGGTCCATCGCAACTTTGACAGGGTCACTCTCAAGTGAAATTTCATCTAGATCTGCCGTTAAAATTGAAAAAGGAATACCAAGCCAAGAGATAAGCTCTTTTCTTCTTGGACTTTGACTGCCTAATACAAGTTCAAACTTATTTAATTCCATGCATGCGCTTCCATAATAATTTGGTGGTTGAATTTAAGACTTCGCCCATTTCTTTCTCGTCCGTATAATCTTCATAAGAATAATACGCATTAAGGGCCTTTATAAAGAAATAATTCCCATACTCCATCGATTTTAAAAATTCTCCTCTTTCTTTTAATCTCTCTCTGAAATGAGCAGAGCTTAAAAGATTCGTTGTCTCTATTCTACGCGTGTATTCTTTTAAAAAATCAATTCTTGAGACGAAGTCAGATTTCTTATCTTCAATGGATTTTAAGGGGCCCCAGAGCCTGTACCCACTGAGAGAGGCAAGCTTGAGGGCATCATATTTTTCTCTAAAGGCAAAATCAGAATACTTTTGGAGCAAAAGCTCTCTCGCAACCATTAAACTGGGAATTCGTTTTGTTATCAATTCTCCCATAATAAGCCAGTGAAGAGGTTCATCCATAACAGTCGAAAGCTCTCTCCCTTTTTCATCTACGCTCATCCATTGATCCAATACAAGGGGGGTTAGCTCTTTATTCTCAAAACCTCTAAGCTGAAGGGATATTTCCTCATCGGCCTTATCTCCCGTAAGTCCAAGAGCAGACCATGAACGCTTTTTTACATAGGTCTTTCCCCCTAAAAGGCTGACAACTTCCACACTTGGATTTATCCCCATGAGAGTGAGGTTTGGGGTAACGAGGAAAACATACGTTGGCTTAGCTTTCATCCATTTATTGTTTTCTTCAATAAGTTTGTTTAAGTTCTTATATTGATTGCGTACAGTTTCTTTTTCTTCGATGAGCTCTATTAAGGCCCCTTCGCGATAGTTTTTTCTATCAGGAACAGGTTGAGCTTCATACAAGGCAAGGGGATTAAAAAGAACTTCCGTCTCCCTTATATTTTCCTCTGCAAATAAAAGCTCATGACGGGATAACCACAAAACATTTCCAGTGTTCACCCGGGCATTTAAAAAATTCTCTTGAACTCCGATATTGAGCTCATTCAAATTTATTGAAGAATCCGGTGAAAGACGCACCATGGTTCCATCAAGTAAAAATAGCCAAGCATAACTCTCCCCTAATGTCTCAATTTCATCTCCTTCATACAAAGCACTGCTAAAATGAGGGTTAAAAAAACTTTGCCCTCGATCAACGCGACAAGTTCCAACACATTGGAAAAAACGCCCCACAATCTCTCGATTATTGCGTTCTCTCAAGACTTGTTCCCAATCAGGAACTTTATCTTGATTATCACTCTGCTCCTTCCATTCTTTAAATGAAGTAAACCTAGCAAGATCTAACTCCCCCCACTTAATCGAGCTGTGTTTTTGATCTTTAAAATGGGTCAGGGATTCTTGAGCAACGCCCAATGAACATGCCAAAATGTAATGAAGAATGAATCCAAAAAAAAGAGTATGTTTCATACCTACTTATTCGGCTAAGAAAGGCCAGAAGTGAAGCTTCACTCTGTTCAACTCTCACCCGAAGTGCTAAAATTTCCCCTTGTGATTACCCCAAGGAGACTCGCGTGACGAATGTTCACAATACTGAAGTAAATGAATCAGAAAACAGCTCATTTTCGTTTGTTAAAAGCGAACACAAAATTTTAGAATTCTGGAAGAATGAAAAAATCTTTCAGAAGACTTTAGAAAATACTAAAGGCAAGAAGCCTTATATTTTTTATGATGGGCCTCCTTTTGCCACTGGACTTCCCCACCATGGTCATTTACTCGCCTCCACTCTCAAAGATATAGTTCCTCGCTACTTTACAATGAAAGGACGATACGTTGAGCGTCGCTTTGGTTGGGATTGTCATGGCCTTCCCATAGAGCATGAAATCGATAAAAAATTAGGCATGTCTGCTCAAGACGCCGTTAAGGAATTGGGAGTTAAAGGCTATAATGATGAATGCCGCTCAATTGTTCAGCGCTTTACTTCTGAATGGGAGCGCACCATCACGAGAATTGGCCGTTGGGTTGATTTTAAAAATGACTACAAGACGATGGATCCAGAATTCATGGAATCTGTTTGGTGGGTAATCAGCGAACTTTGGAATAAAGACCTTATTTACCAAGGAACGAGAGTTGTTCCCTTTTCAACTGCCTTGGGAACTGTCCTTTCTAATTTTGAAGCGACATCCAATTACCAAGACGTTCAAGATCCTGCGATCACAGTTTTATTCAAAGTGAAAGATCAAGATTTTTATATTGCAGCATGGACGACGACTCCGTGGACCCTACCTTCCAATCTTGCGCTCTGTATGGGGGCCAAAATTGAGTATGTAAAAATACACGACAAAGATAAAGACATTAAATTTATTATCGCCAAAGACAGAGTCGATGCGTATTCGAAAAAAAGAAATTATGAGGTACTTTCAACTCACACCGGAGCTGAATTCAAAGGCACTCACTATGAGCCACTTTTTCCTTATTTTAAAAATGATGAAGCCCTAGGGGCCTTTGTTGTTCTCAATGACAACTATGTCACAACATCTGATGGAACAGGAATTGTTCACATCGCTCCAGCTTTTGGAGAAGACGACAATCGAGTGATGAAAGAAGCGGGAATTTCGGCCATTGAATGCCCCGTGGATGATGCTGGAAAATTTACGTCAGAAATTTTTGACTTCGTTGGCGTGCATGTCAAAACGGCCGATAAAGATATCATTAAAAAATTAAAAGACTCAGGATTGCTCTACGATCAGGGAGTTTTGGTTCACAGTTACCCATTTTGTCCTCGCTCGGATACTCCGCTGATTTATAGATCAATTCCCTCTTGGTATGTGAATGTCGAAAAAATAAAAGATCGACTCTTAAATTCAAATTCTCAGATCAACTGGACTCCTTCCCATATAAAAGAAGGTCGTTTCGGAAAATGGCTTGAAGGGGCCCGTGATTGGAATATTTCTAGAAATAGAATTTGGGGAACACCTATTCCTATTTGGATTAATGACAAAACTGATAATCGCATTTGTATTGGTTCCATTGAAGAACTTTACAAATTAACCGGCACAAAAGTGACAGACCTCCACAAAGAAAGCGTCGACCAATTAACTTTCACCAAAGCTGGCGAAGAAGGAACGTATAGAAGAATTCCTGAAGTTCTAGACTGCTGGTTTGAATCAGGCTCCATGCCCTACGCTCAACTCCATTACCCATTCGAGAATAAAGAATTATTTGAACAGGGCTTTCCCGCTGAGTTTATTGCTGAAGGTCTCGATCAAACGCGCGGATGGTTTTACACATTAACCGTATTATCAACGGCCCTCTTTGATAAACCTGCTTTTAAAAACGTCATCGTCAACGGAATCGTTATGGCCGAAGACGGGAAAAAAATGAGTAAGCGTCTCAAAAACTACACCGCTCCAGATGAGCTTATGGAAAATTTCGGGGCAGATGCATTAAGACTTTATTTAATCAATTCAGGATTAGTTAAAGCTGAAGAGCAACGCTTTACCGACACTGGCGTAAAAGACATGGTCAGAAAGGCCCTGCTTCCTTGGCAAAACTCTTTCAAGTTTTTCCAAACGTATGCGGAGGTTGATGGTTGGTCACCTGTTGCGAATTTTAAAACTTCAGATAATATCGTCGATCAGTGGCTTCTTTCAAATCTTCAAACATTGAAAAAAAATATTGCCCAGCAAATGGAAGAGTACCACCTCTACAATGTTGTTCCGGCCCTCTTTACGTTCATTGAAGATCTTACGAACTGGTATATCCGACTTAATCGTGCTCGCTTTTGGGGAGATGGACTTACAGACGATAAGTGTGCGGCCTACTCAACTCTCTACACGGCCTTAAGAGAGTTGACTCTTTCAATGGCACCTTTTACTCCTTTTTTCTCTGAGTACGTTTTTCAAGAACTCAGAAAAATGAATCCGGCAGAAGCTCAATCTGTTCATCTTTGTGATTATCCAATTGCTAATGAAAATTTAATCAATAACGATTTGGAAGTGGCCGTAGGAAGAATGCAACAAATTATTCTCCTTGGAAGGCAGAAGAGAAATCAAGTACAAATTAAAGTCAAAACTCCATTAAAGCGATTGACCATCATCCACAAAGAAGAAAACCTTCTTCAAGAGATAAAAAAACTTTCTGACTATATTCAAACTGAACTTAATATTAAAAATATAGAATTTGATACTAATGAAGATAAATTTATCAACCTTTACGCTAAACCAAATCTTCCCTATCTTGGAAAAAAACTTGGAAAAGACATGGGTAAATTCAAATCGCTTATTGAAAAGCTTGATAGCACCAAACTTACTGAATTCGAAGAAATTGGTACTATTACCCTAGAGGGAATCACTTTCTTCCCTGATGAAATTCTCATTTTTAGAGAGGCCAAGCCCGGAACAGAGGCCATGAGTAATTGCTTTATCTCAATTGATATTGATACTGTACTTGATCAAAATCTCATCAACGAAGGACTTGCCAGAGAAATCGTCAATCGCATTCAAAAATCCAGAAAGGATTTGAACTTTAATGTCGGTGATCGCATCTCCATTGTACTCCATGGTGACAGCACTATCATGAATGTGGCCAACCAATTTAGAGATTATATTACGGGAGAAACTCTGGCGACGGAACTCACTGAAAGCACAACGAAGCAAGAACTCGAATACGAAATTGATGAGTGGACATTTTCACTTGGATTAAAGAGAGTTTAAGACATTAAAAAAGACCTCGCTTGTGTAAGCGGGGTCTTCATTAAAAATTTAAAAATTATTTACGATCAACAATACAATCAAGAACGTCTGTCTCTGAAGTGGTATTAGTAACGATAGAATAAGACACTGCAATGTATTGCTTGTCGTTTTCTGCACGAACTGTTCTCACAATTCTCTCGACATAATTGACACTGTCAGCGCCAAATTTTTTGGTATCTGTTTGAATGAATTCCCTTTTATAGTCTCTAAATTTAAAAATGGATTTTTCTTCAATTAACTTAGTAAGTGTTTTATCCAAAGCACTTATTTTGACTAAGATATCTCTTTGAGGAAAATTGATTTCTGAAACACTAACTTCACAAGCCTCTCCCTCATCATTTGTCCCAACATATGCCCCAATTGGAAGATAGGTCGTAAACTTATCAACTGCTAAAATTTCATCATTTGCTAAAATGTTAAATGAAGTCAAAGATACAAGAAAGGCCAAAAGAATTTTCATAAGTCCCCCTAAAATCAGATGCCTCACCCTATCAAATGACAAATGGTCATGTAAAGAGAGGACTGCATTAGAGTTCTAAGTTTTCAATTTGCTCTGCTGAAGAGAGTCTTAACACTTTTTTAACATGATGATTTCTTAAGGCCAAATGTAAATGAGACTCTAGCGAAGGCTCAGTGAGTAAGACAATGACAACCGGCGACATCTCGACCGAATGAGGGGAAGCTTCAGAAAAAGTTAAATGGAGATCCTTTAGCTCACCGATACTCTTATTCATAATTTTTGAAGGTCGGTACCCCGTCTTCATTAAAGATTTCACCAATTTTAATTTTTCAATATCACCAGGAGAATAAAGCCTCTCTCCTTTAGCGTCTCTCGAAGGTCTTGGAAAAGAATAACGCCTCTCCCACATCCTTAAAAGGTACTTACTCACACCACTCTCTTTTTCAACGACATTAATAGGAAACATACTTGCACCTTACGTTTTATTTTTATTTTTTATTTATAACACTCTTTGAAAAAAGAGTGCCCAAGACAAAACCTAGACGACCTTATGTCAAACATCTGTTCATGTACCAAATACCAAAAAGGCCTTAATATGAAGTATGGATTTAGATTATCTTGTTATTGGTGCAGGCATAGCCGGACTCAGCTTTACGGCACTCCTCGAAAAAAAATGTGTCTCAAGCGGAGAGCGAATCGCACTGCTTGAAGCCCACTCCTTAGTTGGAGGATGTGCTTCATATTTTTTTAAAGATGGCCATCATTTTGATGCTGGTGCAACAACACTATCTGCCCTACATCCAGGTCAACCCATTTATGAATTAATTAAATCTTTGGATTTAAAATTAGATTTGAGAAAAATTGATCCTGGATTAATTTTTCTCTTTCCAGATAAAAAGATTTTTCGTCACGCTGATCACGAGCAATGGAAAAATGAACTTTCAAAACATTTTCCCCAAATCAATCATCAAAAAATTTGGAACAGAATTGAGATGATTAATCAAAAAGGTTGGAAACTCACTTCCCTTACCCATCAAATTCCTCTTAGGTCATTTTTGGATCTATTCTCATTGCTTCATCCAAGATACTTACAATCGGCCGATCTCCTTCTCACTCTTTTTAGAAGTGTTGAAGATGGCCTAGATTTAGAAAAGAGCAATCCACAATATCGCGCGCTCATTAATGAATTGCTCTTTATTACCGCTCAAAATCATATGAATGATACTCCCTTGCTTATGGGGGCCATGGGATTAAGTTATCCTAGTGACACTCATCATGTTATGGGAGGAATGCGTGCACTCTGCCTGGCCTTAAAAGAGAAATGCCCTCATCTCTACCTAAATCAATCAGTCCAAGAGATCAAATCGATAAGAGGAGGTTTTGAAGTACTGACCCAAAAAAGAACTTTTACAACAAAGAAAATCATTTCCACTCTTCCTATTTGGAATAACTCATTGCTGCTAAAAAACGAAATCACATTAAAAAATGAAAACCCTGATCTTGCTTGGTCAGCCTTTATGCTTTATTTGACCATTCCGAAAAACCAAGAAAGAGAAGGACTTTATTATCAGATCCATTGTGGTGCCATCCCATTTTGTGAATCAGAATCATTTTTTGTCTCTCTTTCACACCCTCAAGATCCTACGCGTTCACAAACAAGACAAACGGTCACAATCTCTTGTCATACAAAAACAATGGCCTGGAGAGATCTTGCCCCCGAAATCTACCAACACCAAAAAGAAGTTGTCGCAAAGTTTATTTTAAATCACTTATGTCAGCATTTCTCCTTAGAATACTTGGACTGCCAAAACATTTACACCGCAACCCCTAAAACATTCATTCACTACACTCAAAGATTTCAGGGACTGGTCGGTGGAATTCCACATTCCTTAAAAAGAAATCCCCTTTCCTATCTAAGTGATAGATCAAGGCTTAAAAATTTTTATCAAATTGGAGATACTCAATTTCCAGGTCAAGGAATTGCGGCAGTTGTTTTGGGTTCCCAAAACTTAATCTCTCACCTCTTTAAAGAATAAAGAGGTCAGTATTCTTGAGGGAATATCTCATACTGCTCAATATGATAATTATTCTCAGAGCGAATTTGTATTGATTTCCCATGGGCCTCTTCAAGTGTTTCGATTAAATCAAAATCTTCACTAGTGAGTGTGGCCGTCACTTCTGGGTGAGCATAAATAAAGACCTTCGTCCCTTTTGATTTTGCCAAAATCTTATTGAGCTCTCGAATTAATTCATAACAAACACTCATGGTGGATTTTACTCTACCTGTCCCTTCGCAATAAGGACAAGGTTCACACATAATACGAGAGAGCGTATCGCGCGTTCGTTTTCTGGTCATTTCAACCAGCCCTAAACCCGAGATCGGTAGGACATTCGTTTTAGCACGGTCTTTTTTTAACGCCTCTAAAAGTGCTGTATAGACTGTTTGACGATTCTCTTCCTTTTCCATATCGATAAAATCGATGATGATAATCCCACCACAATTTCGCAACCGAAGTTGATAAGCAATTTCTTTAACGGCCTCGAGGTTTGTTTTTAATATCGTTTCTTCAAACGTTTTTCGACCAATGTATTTTCCGGTATTAACGTCTACAGAGACGAGCGCTTCTGTTTGATCAATATTTAATGAGCCGCCAGACTTTAAGAAAACCTTGTTATCAATTGCACGCTCTACTTCAAGATCAATACCAAATTTTTCAAAAATCGGTATTGCCTCTTCCGAGTAATACTTAAATTTTCCCTTCATTATGGGAAGAAATTTTTGAACAAACTTCTCAGCTTCTTTTAAATTTTCTTTAGAATCTAAAATGATTTCGTCGACATCTTCATCCGTAATATCGCGAAGGACTCTTTGAATAAAGCTTAAATCTTGATGAACAACATAAGGGGCCTTCCCGCCATTGGCACGTTTTTGAACATCTTTCCAGATTTTGACGAGCATATTATAGTCAAACTTCAAAGTCTTGTAGGATTGCCCTTCTGCCACTGTACGAGCAATGACCCCCGTGCCATCAGGGCGAATTGTCTCCAAAATTTCTTTTAAGCGTTCACGCTCTTTTTCGCTTTCTATTCTTCGAGAAACTCCCGTGTGCTCAATCAACGGCATGAACACAATATGTCGACCTGCAAAGGTAATATGTCTTGTGACTCTTGGGCCTTTTGTCGAAATGGGCTCCTTGGCAACTTGAACTAAAATCTCATCCCCTTCTTTCAAAAAGGATTCAATACTGATATCAGGTCGAAAGCGCATATTAACTGCTTCAGATAATGTCGAAAGTTCATCGGGAATGACCTCCCCTTGTCTTTGACTATCTTCCATTGATCTTCGGCTTTTCTCTGCCATCTCTCTTTGTTCTTCAAGCGTCGGGATGTAAGCGTCGTCCACATACAAAAAAGCCGCCTTTTCGTAACCAATATCAACAAAAGCTGATTGCATTCCAGGCAACACCCTCACGATTTTTCCCTTGTAAATATCTCCTACAAAAGGAAAATCCACACGCGATTCCTCGCGCTGATTATCAAATGATCGCTCCATGAGAAAATCGAGGATTTCACCATTCTCGATGAGGGCTGCCCGACACTCATTGAGTGTCTGGTTAATAATGAGTTGTTTGGCCATTGAATAAATCCTTTAAAATATAAATCACTTTTGAGTTTATCAAAGCTTGAACAGGACGTAAAAGAATGAAAAGAGTGGCGCTACTTGCCGCAAGTCAAAAAGGCGACGAAAACACCAAAGTACTCTTAAAACTGGAAAGAATAACTGAGGGCCGGGGTCTCAAGGGAATCTCCCATAATTTTTTGCTCTAAAAATTCATGTCGCGCTAAATTTGCCCATTTTTCAGCATTCACTGGAATTTCATTTTTGGCCATCGATGAAGAGGAGCGATTGGCCTGATTAAAAACAACTGCGGCCACTCCAAAAACAATTCCAATGGCCCCACCTACTGCTACATTTTTCCAATGTTTGGAAGGTGAATTGACAAATGACAAAGTTGAAAGCCCTAAAATAGCACCCACGGCTCCAGAACCTAGGACAATGGACATATCTCGGATAGATTCGTCTATAACACCCGAACCTTGCTCCTCGGCACTAAAAGCAGTCGATTCGCTGGTTATTAAAACTAATATCAAAAGAATCGATGAAAAATATTTTTTAAACCCCATACTCATACTCTCTGACAATCTTTGTTTCGCGTTAATTTGATTTTTGTTCGTCTTTTGAATACACTGCCCTTCGAAGTAAAATTCCCCATATCTATCAGGCAACTTTATTTATACTAAGGACCTCATTCATGAAACAGCCTTTCTCTGCTTATAGTATTATACAAAAGAAACGAGATAAAGAAAAACTTACGAAAGATGAAATCACTTGGTTCATAGAAAATCTGACCAAAGGTGAAATTGCTGATTACCAAATGAGTGCTCTGCTTATGGCCATTTATCTTAACGGTTTTGATACTGACGAGACAACTGCTCTTACAGATGCCATGCTTTACTCCGGAAAAGTTCTCAATTTTCCCGAACAACATTTTATTGATAAACACTCTACTGGTGGAGTCGGAGATAAAACATCATTCATCCTGGCCCCAATAGCGGCCGCTTGCGGAGTCAAGGTACCAATGATTGCTGGTCGAGGCCTTGGCCATACTGGAGGAACCGTAGATAAAATTGAGTCCATCAAAGGATTCAAAACGGATATCTCCCTTTCAGATTTTGAAAAACTACTCAATGAAAGAGGACTTGTACTCATTGGTCAAACAAAAGAAATTGCCCCTGCCGATAAAATGATTTATGCCTTAAGAGATGTCACCGCGACGATCGAATCCATTCCCTTAATTACTGCTTCCATTATGAGTAAGAAGCTCGCCGAGGGCGCAAAGGGTATCGTCATGGACATCAAAACCGGAAATGGCGCCTTCATGGCCAAACTAAGTGATGCCAAAAAATTGGCAGAGAGTATTCGCCAAACAGGTCTGCGTTTTAATAAAAATATGATGACTTTCATTACCGACATGTCAGAACCCTTGGGATTGGCCGTTGGTAATTCACTAGAGATTATAGAGTGCATAGAAACTCTCAAAAATAATGGCCCAGACGATTTGACCGAAATCTCTCTCTCCCTTGCCGGAGGGATGGTCTACCTCGCAGGATTGGCAAAAACTCACCAAGAAGGAATTACAAAAGCAAAAGAGGCACTTCATTCAGGCAGGGCCTTGGAAAAATTCAGAGAGCTTATTGCCAATCAAGGTGGTGATGTAAGAATTGTTGATGACTACTCACTCCTCCCCCATACTAAGACAACCCACCCTGTGCTCGCGGCAAAAAGCGGATATATTACAAAAATCAATTGCAAGGCAATGGGACTTCACTGCGTGCACCTTGGCGGTGGACGACAAAAAACTTCTGATGTTATCGATTTCGCTGTCGGCTTTGTGATGACTAAAAAGCTTGGAGATAAAGTCAAAAAAGGTGATGTCCTTGCTCTTATTCATTGTCATGGGAATCAAATGGATCTTGCCTTAGATATTGCCAAGTCCATGAATAAATCAGACATCACCATTGAATCGACTAAACCAAGAAACAAAAAGAAATTGATCATTGAGGTTCAAACTAAATTTGCCCCTATAAAAAAATCAACACTCAAAAAAATAACGAAGAGATAAACCATGTACGAAAAACTCAATAAGGCTGTCCAATACATTCAATCCATAAACAAGACTTCCCCTAAAATTGGCCTTATCCTAGGTTCTGGCTTAGGGGTTTTTGTCGAAAATATAGAAGAACCTACAATCATCCCCTATAATGACATTCCTTTTTTTAAGAAAACTACGGTAGAAGGGCATGAAGGGCGTCTTATTCTAGGAAAGGTAAAAGGTGTTGAAGTTGCTGTCCTTCAAGGACGGCTTCATGCCTATGAAGGCCTACCAATGGAAGAAGTCGTTTTCCCAGTGAGACTTCTTTCTCTTTTAGGTATCAAGACCCTTGTTTTAACGAATGCTGCTGGAGGAGTAAACCTTAACTACTCTCCAGGCGATCTCGTTATTATTGAAGATCACATCAACCTTATGGGAACTAATCCCTTAATCGGTCCAAATAACAATGAAATGGGACCTCGCTTTCCAGACATGTCTCATGCATATAATCCAGAGTTAATTGCGATCATGAAAAGGGTTTCGCTCGATTTAGGTTACAAAATTCACACTGGGGTCTATGCCGGAGTGTATGGTCCAACATATGAAACTCCCGCCGAAATAAAAATGATCAGAACTCTCGGTGGTGACATGGTTGGTATGAGCACGGTACCAGAATGTATTGCTGCAAATCACCTCGGCCTTAGAGTTTGCGGCATAAGCTGCATCACGAATATGGGGGCCGGCATAGTCAATCAAACGCTCAAACATGAAGACATCAAGCACGAGGCAATGAAGGCCATGAATCACTTTACAGCACTCCTGAATGGCTCAATCGAAAAATTTGGACAGACAATAAAAGGATAAAAAATGGAATTAACAAATTTGAGAGAGCTAGCAGTTATTGCTTCTAAAAATGCTTATTCTCCTTATTCAAAGGCCTTCGTAGGAAGTGCCTTGCAAACAAGCGATGGCACAACTTACACTGGATGCAATATAGAAAATGCCAGCTATGGGGGAACTATATGCGCTGAACGTGTAGCGATCTTAAAGGCCGTTTCAGACAAAAAATTAAAAATTAAGAAAATATACGTTTATACAAAAGAAGGATGGCCTCCTTGTGGACTTTGTCGCCAGGTTATGAGTGAGTTTGCCGATTCTGATTTGGAAGTCATTATCGGAGACGAAGCGGGAAAGGAAACAAAAATGAGTTTTAAGGAACTAATGCCCTTATCATTTACTCCCGATCACTTAAACAAATAAGCTTCCGCTCAAGGAATTAAGCTCAATCAAATTAAGATTCAGGGGTTGGCACTACGCTGTTGATCCCCATCCATTTACGATAAATCTTATCTTTAAATGAACCTTGTCTCTTCCCCTCGTCTAAACATTCTTGATAATTTTTATTTGTTAGCAATTCACCACTCATCATCTTAGCATCACATTCATTTTTGCGTCGCTGATCCTGATCTCTCATCTGCTCAAGGGTATCGTAACTAAAAAGATCGTAATAATTATCTTGCTCAAGATCGACAAGCTTTTCCAATGGGGCTTCTTTTTTATCTTTATAAACCAATTGCACTAAATTATCTCTATCATAGATGAAAAATGGATTGCTCGCGCTCCCTTTGTTCAGAATCGTTTTATAAGTTTGATTTTTTTTCTTTGCTGGGTGATCAGCAGGATCTTCAGTTCTATACCTTACAGTGATGGGAGTTTTAACCAGACTTCCAAACATAATAATATCATGAAATGCCATCAAATCCATTTCCCTTAAACGCATGCATCCATGGGAATCAAAACCACGAACAAACGAGTCGTTTATTTCAATGTGAAATCCAATAGCTGTAGAATCTGTCCTTAAATCATTGCCCTTGGAAATGCGTATAAATGGCTTTCCTGCAAAATAACGTGGCTTCTCTCTTTTGGAGATGACTTCTCTTCTATCAATAAAGCCATTATTAAACCGAGGCGTAACCAGAGAATAAATTCCCTCATTCATAACACCTTCATCAAAGGCCCCAACTCCAATCGGAAAAACAATTTTAACATCATTGCTAGAATCATTAATTATAAGTTTTCGATCAACTAGCCCCACACTAATACGAAAACTCATTTCATTAACAAGTAGAGAGGATTCTTTCTCAATAGATAAATCTATAAGACTCTTTGCCTTTCCTGCATAAGTCACAGAAATTTTCTCATATACAAGCCCATCTTTTTTATATTTTACCAGGCCAGTCAATGAAAGCTTAACTGTGTCTCCACTTACTTCTGGAAGTTTATTCATGAAAACAGTATGAACGATCTCAATGTCTGTTTGATTAAAAAATGATTCCGGTGATGTTTTTAATATTTGAGAAACATTGGCCATTCCTGGTACCAAGTTTGGAAAACTATTTACCAGATCAGAAATGCGAACCCCTATGATTTTATTTTGAGCCTCGTCTGGTACAATGAACGCGTTTGAAAGAGTCACATTTTCTTCAGAATATGCAACTCTAAAAATTAGAGTTAAAACTAGACTTAAATATAAAGTGACAAGCCTCTTAAAAACCATGAAAAAATCTCCCCATAAAACGATCTTGCTGATTTATCATAAACTTCACTCAATAGAGGTCGAAATAGAAAGCTCTATACATTTTACATAATCCATTTAAACTTTGCCTGTCTCCTTCTCCTTTTATAAGTTCAGTTCATGAAGACTCTATTAAACACAATTAATTTCAAAGATACTTTCTCTGTAACCTTGATCCTATTTTCTGTAATTGATATCTCTGGTTCAATTCCCTTTATTATCGATTTAAAACGAAAGTATCAAATAATTGAAAGTGGAAAAATTACGCTCTTATCAGGTATCCTTCTTTTTGCTTTTCTTTTTATTGGTGAATCTATTTTGACTCTTTTTGGTGTTGATGTTCAGTCCTTTGCCGTTGCAGGCGGGCTCATTATGTTTTTGCTGGGTCTTGAAATGGTTTTAGATATTAGCCTCTTTAAACACGATATCCATCAGACATCACACTCCCCTATTGTCCCGCTGGTATTTCCCTTAATCGCGGGTGCAGGATCAATGACCACTCTTATTTCCCTCAATGCTGAATACGCTAAAATCAATATTATTTTAGGCATTCTCTCCAATCTTATGATCGTCTACCTTGTACTTAGGTCTTCTGAAATTATCGATAAAAAATTGGGAGTGACTGGAGCCCTGATTCTACGCAAATTTTTTGGGACAATCTTACTCGCTATGGCAATTCGACTTATCAAACAAAATGTTATCAGCATTTAATCGGTGTCGATAATTCAATAAGTTACTTGTGTTTTTTCTCAATGAATGGAGAAAGTGAGTACTAAAGATAGACCGTTAAATAAAGGTATGCCATAAAGTCACAAAATATATTGAGTTCCTCTTTTTAATTTACCCTACTGCAGTTCAATATAAGGGAGAAGTTATGCCTCTACGAACACTTTTCATCGCCTTGCTCATGGCCATTCAGACGGCCTCGACTGTTGTTGCCGATGAAAGTCTAACTCCCCTGGTATCCCCTATCAAAATAGAAGAAGAGAGCATCAACGCCTGTCAAACAAGTGAGCTTTCTGAGAATATTAAACTTCTTCATGAACAACAAAAATTCGCCCAAAAGCAAACAATATACCTTGAATCCCTCATCGAAAGTATTGCTCAGAATCACCAAGTCGTCTCCACAGGAGCGGGTTTACAGAAGGCATTTTTGGGGCTCTCTAGTTACGCAATGACCACGGCCCTTCTCTTGGAAGGATTCGGAGTTAAAAGTGCTGGAGGACTAATCGGCCAAGGGCGACTCGCCACTATTTGGAGTAAAACCAGTGTTACCAAGTGGCAAGCTTTTAGAAAAGTTATGCTCTTTACGGAAGAATCCCTCATCTATCCACTTGCACCCAATATTTTTTCTGGTTACAGTGCTCCTTCGGCCATAGGTGAAGGCTTGGGAGAAGTGAGTGTTGGAGGTGAAAGGCCTTTAGAAAATGAGTACGATGTTGAGTCCCTTCCACTTACTGGCTTTCAGAAAGCATCTCAATGGAACCAATTTCAAACCACCCTTATCGAAGATTTAAGAACATTTTATAAAATCCATCAGGACATATATGCTGAAAGACAGCTTTATGATCAAATGATCAAAGGAATTACTTTTAAATATTCAATGGCCAAACAAAAAGAATTCTTCCAAAAGCTCTATGACGAAACGACGGCCCACAAAAGCATTTATCAATTCCAGAAAAATTACCTAAAAATAATTGAAAAAAAATTAACGGCCCTGTGTTCTAATAAAATATTTCTTGAAACTATTCCTGATTATTCGCCCTTGATTTTAAAAGGTATTACCGTTTTCACAGAGGCCGATTACTTAAAAAATATTTCTCGATTTCCTGCCCCTGCAAAAAAGGCCCTTAATCGCTTTGAGAGTTACTCTTTAAGTAGAGCTAAAATAGAAGCAGAAAAATATAAAAATGCCTCTTGGCTTTCTGAGAAAGTTAAGGCTTTTTTAATTGTCATGGCCGATTTAATGAACCCCATTCAAGATTCTCTCAGACAAGCGCGTCTGGATCGTCTCGTCAATCGTCTTCGCCCCTTTGTCTATGATAATGGAATGCGAGAATGTTACAGAGCACATCTTATGGGAAGCGAGCTTGAAAATGCAATTAATATTGGCTGCGATATTTATGTCACCAATTCCTTAATGGATCGATTAAACGATTTGCAGCTTCTAGGAGTCCTTGCCCATGAATTAAGCCATGGTGACCAAGGGCATCTGGTCGTCAACTTAATGAATGAGGGGACCTCGCTTAAAAAACACATCCTGAAATATTTTTCAGAAGTCATTGATGAAGCAACTTCAGATGTGACAAAGACTTACTTGGACTCCATTAGAAAGAGTGGGCATTTTGATAACTTCCTCACTACATATAGTGAATTAGCTCCAAAAATAGAAATTCAAGCTGATCAAGGGGCCGTCCTTATCCTCACTAGAGCAGGAATCGATCGAAAACATCTTATCGACGCTCTCATTATACTTCACAAAATTGACCCCACTAAAGTTGACATGAATCATCCTGAAACCTTGGGAGCAAGTGATCACACTAATGGTGTAAGGAATTATCCAGGACTATTTACTCGAATTCGATCAATTAATGCTGTTGTTACTCCAAAGAAACCAATGACTGTTCGTTTACATTTTGGCAGCGAAATTTTTCAGAAACCTGAGTTACCCAAGGATTAACGGAAAAAAAATCTCTAGACTCCACAGTATAAAGGGCCTGTCCATTTGATTTATCTAATGAAAAAGTTGTCTTTAACTTCTTAGCATTTGGAAGGAAGGGAACTTCTGGGATCTGTTGCATTATTAAAAATAAATCATCTTCAATAAATTCATCCCCTCCCAAAGCAGGAAGTAAAATGAAAGATTTCATCTCCTCTGCATTCGAATCAGTAATACGCGCACCCGCAAGAACAAAATAATGAATCCCATCCCCAAGAAGGATAGCATGGCTTGCGCACAAACTTGTCGTTTCATTCTTGCATTCATATTGGCTTATTATTGTATCATCAGTCCAAACCAAACGACTGTTCTCGACACCGCAAATAGAAGCTTTAGAAGATAAGCTTAATAAAAAACAGATCGTGAATAGAAAACCTTTCATTCGTAACTCCAAAAGCAAACTATCGATTAAGGAAATTTTTCAACAACTATCACAATGAATAATGATAAAAAATCTTCAAAAAAAGGGGAGTAAATATTACAGGGTAAGAAGACTTAAAAAAATGGTGGGCGTTGAGGGGATCGAACCCCCGACATCTACCTTGTAAGGGTAGCGCTCTCCCAGCTGAGCTAAACGCCCATTTCTATAAGATTAGTGTTGATTAAAATAGTCAAATAGATCTGATCTGTCAATTTTTTTTTGATTCTTTCTCATGACATTAGGCTTAAACAAAGGGGGGGGGTCTAGCAATCAGTTTCCGATTTCACCAAAAATGAAGCTAGGATAGAAATCATTGGATTTCAATTCTGAAAAATCACTCGCTTAAATTAAAACTTCAAAACATAAAGTGTAGATTCATTGTTAGAAAGCCTGAAAAGGCTTATCAAGAATTTGAGAAGTTTTCTGGCGGCAAAAGACTACCTGCAAGTTTTCTTCATTAGCCGCCAGTTTTTATCTTATCAAAGATCGATTTTTTTTCAACATGTTATTGATGATTAGCTAAGGTTTCTCGTAATTTCAATCAAGTACTAATGTATCGCAGACATTTGGTTAAAACTTGCCTTGAGCGTCGTTGAAGTCTTAATTCTTATCAATTAATATTTAATGAAATTGATTTAGGAGAGAATATGAAAACATTTTTAATCACATTATTACTTTTGGCCGTAACTTCAGTTCATGCCGAGACAGGAGTTTTATTTCCATCCAATCATGCCTTATTATTAATTCAAGGTCCTGACTCTGAAGCGAAAGCACTTTTTGATTCTATGAATGTAGCTGCAATATCAAAAAATAAAATCTTAAAAAAAGAAATTAATTTAACTACTACTCTTGGCCCTATGGGCGATTCAGTTTTTAACTTAATTTGTAAATATGCATAACTTTCTCATTCTGCCTCTTGTACCTTAAAGGTGTTTCCTTCCATGGAGGCAAGTATTTCAAGTGTTAGTAAATATTTTATTGTTGGAGTGAATGATCGTTTAGCTGCTCCTCGAATTGCTAAAATGTTTTTAGACCTAGATATTGATAATCATCAAAGGATTGTTTTTCATTCTATAAATGGAAAGTTTAAAATTTGGAAAACGTTAGACGTTGATGGCAAGGCCGTTTCATTTACAATGGAATACAGAGAATAATTTTAGAAATCTATGGCCCGCCCAGGTCTTAGGCCAATCCTACTTTAAACTTTCGCCCTTTGATTTTTCCCGTACTTAATTTTAAAATAGCATCTTCAATTTTCTCTGAAACTATTGCAACATAACTTT
>JAGOVS010000139.1 GCA_018060625.1 Bacteriovorax sp.
TTTTGTTTTGAAGAATTTAGCAAGTCTTGATATTTTCTGACCAACTCATCGTATTGTTCCTTTGGACCCATCGCTGTATTCTTTGTTGCTGTGCTCTCTCCTCCCTGAACGGAATCAACAGTCTGCCCACGGTGCAACCACATTGAGGAACATGAGGTAAAAAATAATGCTGCTAGTAGATTTAGCAAAAGAAGAGGCGCCTTCATGGCATTTTTCCTTTTCACTTTTTTGTCCTCCATGACTTGTAATTGTGAAAGCGATAACTTAACTTTTATTCTAATTGAGATCAATTACAAGTCAACGAATTTGGAAGGTCCACATGAACCAGCATTCTGGTCAACTTTTTCACTATATAATCCGACTAAATAAAGAGGACTCTGCCTTTTTTTATTTTCAACTCGAAGCTAATGACGGCCTATGCTTTTACTCCACACTTGCCTATGAGCCACATACTCAATACAGAGATCTTGATCTTAAAGGCGACATTCTTCTCAAGAAGGAAATTGAGCATCTCCTTGATCAGTGTTCTGCAAAATTTCCTATCGATATTCTAGTAAACGAAATAATCCCAGACGAAAAGAGTTCAGTATGAAAAGAATCTTAATCAGCTTTATTTTAATCCTCACGTTAACAAGTTGCTCGAGCTTAGCTCCAAAAGGGCCCACGGATGCCCAAATAAATGCGGAGGCGGCGAAAGCTTACACTGAAGTGAAAGCAAAATCTAAAATGTCTACCAATAAAGAATGGGCCGAAGTTGTTCAACGAGTGGCCAAAAGAATTGCCGCCGCCTCTGGTGAAAATTTTGAATGGGAAACAGTCTTAATTGAAAGTCCCGAAGTCAATGCTTGGTGTATGCCTGGCGGAAAAATGGCCGTCTATACGGGAATTATGCCAGTCTTAAAAACGGAGGCGGCCTTAGCTGCTGTCATGGGACATGAAGTGGCCCATGCGACCCTTCGCCATGGAAAACAGCGCTACGCTCGTGCCATTTCACAAAATATTCTTGGCATGGTTGCAGGTGCCACAGCGATAGCTGCTGGGCAATTTCTCTGTAAAACAGAGACGTGTAAACAATTGAGTATACTTGGCGGGGCCGCTGCTGGTTTTGCCCTCACATTTTTTGATCGTAAGTTTTCACGTTCAGATGAATCAAGTGCCGACAAAGAAGGACAAATTTACATGGCACGTGCTGGATATGATCCCGCTGAAGCGCCAAAACTATGGGAACGAATGAGTGCAGCCAACGGCGGCAAGGCCCCTCCAGAATTTATGTCAACTCACCCAAGTGATTCTACACGCAAAGCAATGCTCAATAGCTGGATGGAAGAGGCCACACTTATTTACAAAAACTCTCCTCATAAATATGGGCAAGGTGAGAAAATCTAATGGTTCGATTTTTTTTTAACATCTAAGGGCCCAGGATACCTTAATTCCATAAAAATGGGAAAATGATCTGAATAACCTAACTCTTTTTTCGTCTTTCCTTTAGGGTTGAAGCGCGCTGGTGCATAAATAAGTTTTACATTTTTCTGGAAGTCCTGAAAATCCTTTCTCTTAATTTCGATTTTTGCAAATTGAGGGGCATAAATTTCAAATGATAATACATTTAAATCGAGCTCTTTTTGGTCTAAGAGATTTTTATTAACAAAAAAATGGTCCAATGAACTCCATTGATCTTTTGGTAAGTAGTAATACGTTCCCAAAAAGTCGTTACTTCTTCCCTTTATTTTCAAACTCACTTTTTCAACATCAGAAAAAAATTGATTGCGATATAAAACAGATTGAAAGGGATGCGGATCACAGCTTTCAATGGTATTAAAATCTCCTAAGGCCACAATATTCATACGAGGATTTTTCTTCATGATCTCTTGAGAACGACTATATAGAACTTCTGCGGCCTTTATTCTCCAAGAGTCAGGATTAGCAAGAGAAGGCCAATGATTCACAAAAACCGTCAGAGGATATTGATTATTAATCAAAAACTCTACTTCTAAAATATTTCTTGTGGCATAATCCACTGGAACGACATGCTCTAGTCGTGCTATTTTTTTTATCACTTTTTTATTTTTATTTTTATTATTATAAAGAAGAGCGACATCGATTCCCCGAGCATCCAAACTCTTGGTTATCTCCAACTCTGTATAACCCAGTTTTTCTGCGAGGCGCGCTAGCACTTGTGGATTTTCAATTTCTTGTAATCCTAAAAAATCGGGAAGAATTCTCCCCTTACTTAGAATTTCTTTAATTTGACCAATCTTTAACTCAACAACAGAGTCACTCCAATCAGTCGCTAAACACTCCCTTCGATGATGTCTACTCTTCAGCTTTTGGCAAGCTTCCTTTTTTCCGGATGCCTCTCTAGGAAGAAAACTCCAGTCTTCTTTATCAAGACCATTTTCTTTATCATGTTTGGCATCAAAGAGATTCTCTACATTATAAGAACCAAACGTTAAAACATTGGCCAAACATTCCCATTGAAAAAATAGGGATAATAATCCAAGAAAAAGAATCCTTTTCATTTATAGTCCTCGAATTCACATAAGATTTCCTTTTATATAAGAGATGAGGTCTTTGTGATGTGTTTTTGTTTTCACGTCATCTAACACATGGACAAGTCGACCATCGATTCCGATGATAAAAGTTGTCCGAATAATACCCATGTACTCTCGTCCCATAAATTTTTTTAATCCCCAAACCCCATATTTTTCAGATATGACATGATCTGGGTCGGAAAGGAGGTCAAAATTTAATTTTTCCTTTTCTGAAAATTTTTGTAACTTTTTTGGTTCGTCCGGACTAATCCCCAATACAATGATGTTTAACTTATCCAATTCCTTTTTTGAGTCTCGGATGCCACAAGCTTGTGTCGTACATCCTGGAGTTAGGGCCTTTGGATAAAAATAAAGAATGACTCTTTTTCCTTTCAGTGATTTTAATTCAATTTCTTCTGTATTTTGATTTAGCAATTTAAATGAGGGTGCTAAACAACCTAACTTGGGTAATCCCATAGACCATCCTTATTACCATTGGTTTCTTAATTCTCGTAAAGTCAAAAAGATCTCCTTTTGACTAGCTTCTTCTAATTTGAGCTGCTTCAATAAATTCTTACTAGTTAACCTCAAAAACGTATTAATCTCTCTTTCTACATTCATCGTATTTATAAAAAAAACCTCATCAAGATTTACTCCCTTTAATTTCTGAGAAAAGGCCAGGGCCGCTAAATTCATAGGTTCATAGTGATTTGTAAATTCTAAATTGTGCTTAAGGTATTCATGACCTGGATAAATAAGTAGCTCATCGGGAAATTTCTCGAATAAAGTACTCACTGTCTGAAATAAAATTTCTGGATCCCCTCCGTTGTGACAATTTCCTACTCCTGCATTAAAAAAACAATCCCCTGTAAAAATCGCATAGGGGTCCCCTTTTTTTTCAAGCAATAAGCAAAGATGAGTCATCGTATGCCCAGGAGTAAAAAGAACCCTCAAAAGCCAATCTCCTTGCCCAAAAATAACTTCCTGATCGGAAACACTTTTTGTTTTATGGGGAATTTTTGCCCCAGGATGGGCCAAAACCGCACAACCATACCGAGCAAGCAAATCTCCATTGCCAGAAAAATGATCGCAATGATCGTGGGTATTAATAATCCCTTTTAAAGGTTGATCCTTTAAGACAGAAATCACTTCATCTGAGCGAAAGGGATCAACACAATAAATATCCCCATTGCCAAAATCGATTAGGTAAGAAAAATTTCTTAGAGTATTCTTAAAGAAGATTTGATGAACTTTCATAGTCTTCATACTATAATTGAGAGAAGACAAAATAAATAGAATGAATTAGGTTTTGGGTGTGTTAATGGAAGTGAATATATTTACGAAAATTTTTCTGACAACCCTCTTTTTCAAGAGTTTAGTAGAAAGCTTGCTTGACAAAAGAAATCTCGATCACATTCTAAAAAATAGAGGTATGGTTCCTCCCAAGTTTGCCTCCCAAATTTCTTTAGAAGATCATCAAAAGGCCGCCGATTACTCCATCCATAAAATCAAAGTTAACCAATTTTTTCACCTCTTCGATCTCATTATTTTTTTAATCTGGACTCTCGGTGGTGGTCTCGAGGCATTGAACCATGTGTCCCTAACATACTCTCGCTCTGAAATAGAGGCAGGGCTCATCTTTTTTGGATTACTTGGGATAATCTCTATGCTCCTTTCGTTACCTCATTCTCTCTATTTCACTTTCGTCATTGAAGAAAAATACGGTTTCAATAAAACGACCTGGAAAACATTTATCACTGATCGCTTAAAAGGATTACTCTTGGCCACTTTTCTAGGTGCTCCCATTGCCTATGCTCTTTTGTGGATTATGGCCAAGCTTGGCAACAACTGGTGGCTCTATTGCTTTTTATTTCTCTCAACGATTCAGCTCCTTTTAGTTTTTATCTATCCGACATTTATTGCCCCCCTCTTTAATACGTTTTCCCCTCTGGAAGAAGGAGAAGTTAAAGATAAAATCCTCAATCTTCTCGATCGCTGCGGACTTAAAAGTTCAGGGCTTTTTGTCATGGATGCTTCTAAAAGAAGTGGTCATGGAAATGCCTACTTCACAGGCCTTGGGAAAAATAAACGGATAGTCTTTTTTGATACACTTATGACAACACTAGACCCAGAGGAGGTCGAGGCCGTATTGGCCCACGAGCTAGGCCATATGAAAAAAAAACATATCTTAAAAGGAATGGTTAAAGGTTTTGCAATGAGCTTTATTGGTTTTGCCATTCTTGGTCAATTGAAAAATAATCTCATTTTTTTTGAAGGTCACGGTGTTCACTCTCCATCAAACCATATGGCATTAGTCCTCTTTTCGATGGTCATGGGCGTGTATACCTTTTTTCTCACTCCAATCTCTGCATATTTTTCAAGAAAATACGAGTACGAAGCAGATGAATTCGCCTCTCAGAATTCAAAAGCAAGCAAATTAATTTCCGCTTTGGTTAAAATGTACAAGGACAACGCCAGTTCATTAACTCCTGATCCACTTTACAGCAAGTTCTATTTCTCTCATCCTCCTGCACTTGAAAGGGTCAGTCACCTAGAAAAGCTGTCGAACTAAATCTCAGTTTTAAAAAGGACCTCACTGAGTATCAACTTGAGATGATCAAAATAAGGACGGCGATACTTTTCTATTTCATTGTGAATCTCGTGATAGGCCCCATCAAAGACTTTAAAGTTAAAAGACTTATCCACAGTTGTGAAATAATCAACAACATCTTGGGCCCCTACAACCCGATCTGCGCTACCAACAGTCGCAAAACTTGGGCATTTTGAACGTATTGGCCTTGAAAAGGTGGACTGAGAACATTTCATTAATTCAAAAATAAGTTTTGTCTCAAGCTTAAGAGAGTCAAGTCCATCATTGATGTAATCTTCTTTTGTTCGGGGATCATGGGAGAGATAACTCAAGTCAACCAATCCCCCAAGTGGTATTGAATAAGGAATTTTAACTGCACCAGAAAAAACAACTTCTGGAATCATTTTTAAGACCTTTCCCAAAAGCCCATGAGCTCCACAGGGAGGTGCATTGACAATCACTCGCTCTGGATAGCGCTCGTCTTCAACATAGTTTTGCATAAATGCACAAGTAATAAGTGCCCCCATAGAATGACCAAAAAGGACATAGCGTTCCATGCGGTATTTTTCTCCCAAAAAGCGAATAATCTCTTTTAGGTCTTCCATATAATCCGAAAAATTCTCAACATAAGCTTTCTTTCCGGTGCTTCTTCCGTGTCCCCTTAAGTCATATTGAAAAATATTAAAATCGTGCCCAAAGAGCTCGGGTATATATTGATGTCGACCCATATGCTCCCCAACTCCATGAGTCGCAATTATCCAAACGGGACTCCCCGTTTCTTTTATTTGTACATAGAGCTCAGTTCCATCACGCATCTTCAGAAATTTTTTATCCATAAACATAAAAACCCTCTTTCGTCTTTTTTTCTCTCCCATTATACAATAAGATGCCGTCTATGCGAACTAACAAATTCACATCATTTATGGTTGCCCTCACTTTGCACGCTCTTGTTCTGATATATCTAAGTGATACAAATCCTACTTCCGTGGAAAAAAATCATTCAATCCCACTATACCAAAGCATTGGTTTAAATCATTTCAGCGTGACACCTAAAACCTCATTTAAAAATCATAGACAACAAATTCGACAAGGAGAGATTCTTTATCCAGAAATGAGTGCCCCTTCTTACCAGGGCCAATCCATCACAAATCAAGAAGGTCAACGAGGCCTCATGTCCACATCAGCAGATGAAAGATTAGACTTTATCAAAATGATCCCTCCTCCTTACCCTCCTCTTGCTAGGGAAAGAGAGTTAGAAGGAAAAATCAAAATTAGAGCATATTTCAATCATGAAGGTATTATTACTAAGGTTGACATTATTCACTCAAGTGGAGCTGCACTTCTCGATAGATCTGTTCAACAATCAGTCATGGAATGGAAAGTTCGTAAAAGCGAGCCTGGATCATTTGAGCAGTCCTTTGAATTTAAACTTAATCCCTAAAAGCAAATTCCCTGGAGATCTATCATTTGTTTTTTAAGCAAAAAATTCATCATTTTCCAATTATGGCCACCTAGTTCATCATCTTGAAAATGACAGATACTTTTAGATAATTCTTTTAATTCCAAAACACTAAGTTTCATTCTCCCCATTTTTTCCAAGACACTTATGACTGTATTTGGATCATTCAAGAGAAATGTCTGAGAAATTAAATGAACGAGTTGACGATGACTCTTTGTATCTCTCCCCGCTGAGAGATCTATAGTTTTAAAGATAATGAATTTGGGCCTTCTTTCGGCTTAACTTTTTTTGGCATTTGTATAAAATCCAAAAACAGCAAGAACTTCACTTGCAACATCTTCAAAATAACATAGCGTATCCGTAA
>JAGOVS010000140.1 GCA_018060625.1 Bacteriovorax sp.
AAAGATAAACGCAAATCCTTGCAAGATCACGATCATTCATGACATCTGGTCACAGTTAGATCTAGAAATTATTTTTATTTAACTTTAATTGAAAATATATGATCAATCTCATGTTTGACCACTCAAACTACTGTAGTATAAAAGGACTAACGGTACTTTTTTAAAACATTAGTCCATTTTTTATGATTAAAATTAGTTTTAGTGTTAATCTTTTAAATGTGGGACTTCATTCCTACGGTTTTACAGCGAACATTGCTAACAGTATTTTAATTTTTAGTTCTATAGAATTCATGTTTCTTATGCTTATTTATACTAAAATATCTGTTAATCAAAAAAAGGGAAATATATGAATCATCCGACATTTTATACATCAGTTCCTAAAATACAATTAATTGAACCTCTTTATGAATTATTTGGAGTGAATAATAATGGTGTCGTCGAATTTTCATTTTCTGACGTTGTTAAGATTGCAGGACATGCTTGTCCAACCGTTGCTGGCGCCTATCTAATGACTTATCATGGCCTAAAGGCACTCTATGTAGACGAAATACCAATTAGAGGAAATCACCAAATATTATTTTCGAGCGCTGAAAATGAAGGTGTTACCGGAGTCATTTCCAATATAATGGGAACCATCGTTGGTTCTTCAGGGGTAGGCGGCTTCAAAGGACTCGGTGGACAGTTTTCGAGGAACAACCATTTACATTTTAATCAAGTTCTATCTTCAAGCGTTTCAATGAAACGTTTAGACACTAATCAAATTATCAATATCGATTATCATCCAGAATTAATACCTTCTTCAAAAGAAATGTCTCCACTACTCACGAAAATATTAAGCTTCACGGCCGCAGAATCAGAAAAGCTTGAATTTCAAAATCACTGGAACCAGCGCTTGGAAAAAATTCTAAACGCCGGATTCAATAATAGTGGATTAATAAAAATATTTTAGTTATTGATCTAAGTGAAATCCTTCTTCTAAATAAGGATCATTCTCAATGATTATTTTTTTCCCTAAATAATATAAAAAATAATTATTTTAAACTAGCCTTTTATTGAAAGCAATTAACGAGCATAAAAAAACTATTACTAATAAAAAAATTGAGAAAATTATGGAACATGACTTAACTATACTGGATACCAAATGACCTCAATATTAATACTGGGATGGGGCGCATTTTTTTTGCTTGGAATTGGTTGCTATACTATTTGTGCCATTAAAGATGAGAAAATAGTCTTCGATAGTCATCCCCTGATTCTTTTTAAAAGGTTTAAGATTTTGATTCCTCTGGTATGGGGAGAAGAGCAAACAAATGGTGATAATAAATTGTCTTTTATAAGTGATAAATCAGGAAACACTTGGGAAGCCAGCTATATCTGGAGTTTTGTGTCGGAAGAAATTGAGCTTGCTGATTTACTCTTAAAAAAAATATCTAAAAGAAATATTGTTTTCGATGAAAGTCAAAATATCATCATAAATCCATCGGAATTTATTAATTCTCAATTACTACTCAACAACCGCTACGAAATAGCACGACTTGAAGGAGCATCGACCTTCAATCAAGACGACAGGCATTACTGCGACGTTGTTTTAATACGCGAGAAAAAAAGTGGAGCCTGCCTTTATGCTGAAAATAAAGGACCTATCTTGAATGGATTCCTTGAAGCTCTTTCCTTCGAAGAATCCCTCGTCAATATGGAATTGCTTGACCAATAGGAAAGCTCTCTCTTCTCCGCGATTATAAAAGATCACCAGGTCAAATTCATCAACGTAGGTTAAATTAATTTGCAAAACTTTAGAATCAAGTCGATTTGTTCTGGCTTCCTAAAATCACTCTAGTCAAAAAATTTTATTTTTACAGTTATCTTACAATTCTTTGCTTTTGAAAATACTAATATCGGCTATAAGAAATTTTTCACAAGAGAACATAAAATGATGACAAAAGCACTTCCTGAATTAAAAGTTAGAAATAAAACAATTAACCTTCCCATCATTCAAGGTGGAATGGGGATTGGTCTGTCTTCCTACTCTCTGGCAGGCGCAGTGGCCTATGAAGGAGGCTTTGGTGTTCTGTCTTCAGCTGGTCTCGACCGATTGGTTTCAAAGCGAAAAGGCACTAAATTCAACCACAGAGAAGCTGCTAAATTAGAAGTTCTCGATGCCCGAGAAATTTCTCTGGGAAATGGGGCGATAGGCATGAATATTATGGTGGCAGTCATCAATAGTTATGAGTCTTCAGTTTTAGGATCAATGGATGGCGGAGTAGATGCCATTTTTAGCGGTGCCGGTCTTCCATTTTCTTTAGCTGAAATAGCAAAAAGTCATCCGCGCTTTGATGAAGTGGCGCTTATTCCAATTGTCTCTTCAGGCAGGGCTGCCGAAGTAATTATTAAAAAATGGGAAAAAACAGGAAGAATGCCTGACGCCTTTGTGGTTGAAGGACCATTGGCCGGTGGACATATCGGCTGGCGTGACGTGGAAAGTGCATTTGATCCAAAAAATATGCTGGCGAATTTAATAAAAGAAGTTCAAGACGTTTGTGAAAGATATAATTTGTTAATTCCTATTATTGCTGCCGGCGGAATTTTTTCACATCAAGATATTTTGCGATACTTGAGCCTAGGATGCGCGGGAGTACAGATGGGAACAAGATTTCTTGCAACCTTTGAAAGTGGTGCTAATGAGAATTACAAAAACCTTTTAGTTAATTGCAAAGAAGAAGATATTGAGCTGGCAAAAAAACCAGGTTCTCCTTGCGGAATGCTTTTTAGAGTACTTAAAGCGAGTCCCTTCTATCAAGAAGCACTTTCGTATGCCAGAGCTCCCAATTGCGATAAGGGATACCTTCTTAATAAGGGACGTTGTATGGCCAAGGAAGATAATCAAAACAGTTTTTGTATCTGCAATGGCCTGATGGCCGCAGTGCAATTGTCGCCTCTTGAAAAAGAGCTTTACACCGTAGGTCAGTGTGCAACTTTAATCAGTAAAATTGATTCAGTTAAAAATCTAATGTTAGAGCTGCAAGGTCTGTCCATAAGTCCAGAACTTTGCAATATTCAACAGCTTAAATATGAAGCGAAAAGTTTGTGAGTTCCAGGTATAGTTGTTGCATTTCTTTTTTTTTTAGAATTTTTTATTTCTAAGAGTGTACTTTTGTCGATATAGCCTATTTCAGTGTGTTTTTGAACTACCGCTGTAAACATTGCAGGCATCGTAAAATGAAGCTCGTAAAATCCAAGAAGCGTACCTTTACTTAATTTTTGGCAGGTCTTAGCTCCAATTTCTAGAAAAATATTTCCTTTGAGTATAAAGTAAGCAACGATTGGAGTCTGACCTTTATAGTGCAGTTGTGTTTCCAATTCATATCTTTTTAGATACGTAATTTTTTTTGAGAATTTTTAAAGCATCTTCCGATAAATTTAGATGAGATTTATTTTTCATAGCTTCCTTCATATGATCGCTTGCGCGACGGTCATGTAATTCCTCATTTAATAATCTAAGTTATTAATTATTTTTTAAATATGACTCATATCATTCTTTTTTTTACGACAACAATAAATAAACCTGAGATTGGCTAATGAAAAAGACTAACGTACGTCATACTTTTTTTGGATTAAATCGTTTATAAAACAATTTTTGATGGAGAAAAAGCATACGATTAATTGGCAATGTAATTGAATTTTCAAAGGGATATATTTTAAAAATAATTATTCCAGCTGTCTTTGCTCCAATTTGTCATATGTCTAAAGCTCATACTTAATGAAAAAAATTTATATAGTAAAAAAATCTGGAGATTAGTAAAAATGAAAAAAATATTAACGATGATTAGTGTGAGTCTTTTTTCTTTTCGAACTTTTTCTTGCGCTGACTTAAATGGCACGTACGGTGATTTTATAGTGAAAGTACAACTGAATCAGACAGGTTGTGAAAAAATAACACAGTCAAATTCGGACTGGTATACGATCCTAGGCTCAAAAACTGAATATTTCTTAAATGGTAAAGAGTATCTGGATTCAAACTTTAAAACAGCTAATGACTCGTATGCTTTTCAAAAAGCAGAGATCGACCAGGAAAAAATGATAGTGACATTCAGACGTGGAAACCCCAACGTCAAAGGAAATACATTTCTCAAGATTTACAGCAAAAATTTATCTGGTAGTTTGGTGATAAAATCATATGAAGTTAAAGGCGAAAATAAAATACTTAAAGACAAATGGGAATTAAAGAAAAAATAAATCCCTTTCTTCTCGTCATTATTTTGGCTGATCTTGCAGGGGATAGGAGCAATTAAACGTATCTCTAAATACTGAAATACCTAAACACTTAGGGAAATTTCTCCCCCCCTTGGAAAAATGACGGCCTACCGGCCAACTTCTATCTATTTTTTTGGAATTTTTAACCCATATATGGTTTTGAAAAACGTTTCTTCTCTATTAATATAGATGCAGAAAATTTAGAAAAAGAACAAAATAAAAAGATAGCTAAAGGATTAGTTGAAAATCTAGTAGAGCAAGAGAAAGGAAATATTGAAAATGGCCAATCGGATAGGATTTAAAGAGTTCTAAAAAAAACTTGATCAAAATGAAGAAGTTCAATTAATTGTTGATGCAAATGTTATTATTGCATACAGGGATAAAAACCATAAAGATCATGAGACGATTAGAGAATTTTTTCGTGATTTAGCTATAGATGCCAAAAAAATATTGCTATTTACAACGGTCACTACAAAGTCTGAATTTTTAGAATATTACCGAAGAAAGATAATCACTGAAGCGATACTTGCAATTTATAAAAGAAATAGAGTAGAACAAATTGTATCTGATCGTGTTAAGCAAGAAGTTGAAAATCAAATCAGGGCCAGAAACCTAAGACAAAATAGAGAAATTGAAAAGCAAGAACAATTTGAAAAAAATTTGCAAGCTCAGAGCATTGATACGACTGAATTAGATATTGAGGGATTCTCAATTGATGCCAATTATTTTAAAGATTCTGAAACTAAATTAATCAAAAAAGCATTTAGAGCACGAGACGTTCAGCAAGAAACAGGCAGGTTAAAATTTTGCTCTGTTATGCTTGTCGATAGAATGCACGAGTATGAAAAATTACTTGATGAATTTTGACATTACCTAACAACAAGAGATGTAGTCTCAAAGGCATACTTCATTAAGGAAGATGTCGAGTGGCGAAAAGCCACACACATTTGTGCTGAGACTGGGATGGGTTATTCTGATGCCATGATTTTAAACATGGCCAATCACACTAGTATCAAAAACATTGTCACTCTTGATTTTGACTTGATATATGGTGGGCATTTTTCGGCAGAACAAAAACTAATTATCACTCCCACTGAAAGACTAAAGAACTACAAATTAATTTTAAAATAATTTCAAATGTTTCCACTTTTTCATAAAGATCAGTATTCTTATGAGTTAAGAAAAACTGCTTGTCTCTAAAAATGGAGTATTTATGAAAAATGTACTGGTTATATCACTTAGTTTCTTTATATTTTAAAATGCATTCACACATTATCTCAAAAGATCTTTTTAAAATTCAACGACTATCGCTCCCCCTGCAAGTGCTGCCACCCCAAGCAACATTAGTGGTCGGTGAAGCTTGGCGATCCCGCTTGGATTTCTACCTTGTCTGTAATCACTGATGGTGGAGTGCGGTCGTTTTCTAAGCAGTCGTAAGGCTTAAGTACTCACCTTGTCCGGTCAACTTTTCCAAGTTTGGTATACTAAAAACTAGGAGTTGATCATGGCCAAGAAAACACGAAAAAAATTCACTGAAGAAGAAAAACGAAAAGCTGTTGCGGACTATGTCTCTGCGGCCAGAACTGCTCAAGAAATAGCCAATGAGCTTGGTACTGACATTCAGGCCATCTACAGGTGGAGAACTTTTTATGACGAGCAAAAAAAGGGTCTAAGGCTTTCCGAACTTCAAGCTGAAGGCTCATCTGAAGAATTTGCAGAGAGAATCATTCGACTTCAAGATGAGGTTGCTGCCTATCAAAAGAAAGTTGCTGAGCAAGCAGTTATGCTCGACCTTTTAAAAAAACTCCAGACATCGGGGCGCTTTCAACCAGAGAGCGAATTGAGTGGATTAATCGCAACTACAAAAAAATCGGATCAAAAAAAGAAGCGTGTAAAATGATGGATATTTCAATTGCAACTTACAATTAAGATCCAAAAATATCTCGCGCTGAAAAAGAAGAAACCGAAGCCGACATCAAAGGACAAATTGAACTTGTAAGAATTGAGTTTCCAAGAACTGGATATAGAATGCTCCTTCATCATCTAAAAAGAAAAGGTATTGTCATTGGAGAAACCAAGCTTCGTCGAATTATAAAAAAGTTTGATCTTCAGTTTAAACACAGAAGAAAGTTTATTGCGACGACAGACTCAAATCACGATTGCCTGGTCCATCCAAACCTTATCCAAGGGATGACTATAGATAATATCAACCAAGTTTGGACTGCTGACATTACCTATATTCGTATTTCAAATGGTTTTATTTATCTCGCTGTTATTTTAGATTTGTACTCACGGAAAATTATAGGGCATGCAATTTCTAAAAAAATTGATGGAAAACTGGCGGTTGATGCTCTCAATATGGCAATTAAAAGACGAGCGCCACCAAGAGGAGTAATTCATCACAGCGACCGTGGTGTCCAATATCTTAGTAATAATTACGTTGATATTTTAAGTGACAATGGCTTTCATCTTTCGTGTTCTAGAAAGGGAAATCCCTATGATAATGCGTGGACGGAGTCATTAATGAAGACGTTAAAGTACGATGAAATTTACATGGGAAATTATGAAACGTATCTAGATGTTGTTGAGAATTTGCCGTATTTCATTGAGGAAGTTTATAACAAAAAAAGACTGCATTCGA